>JAZQUS010000118.1:0-10905 GCA_045631445.1 Eubacteriales bacterium | reverse complement strand
CTAGTCGCACTTTGAGTTATGAGACATTATCCTACTTCTTTGAAAACGACTATACTGCTTTTTATGACGTGCCATTAGTTTTAAAAAGCACATCTAGATATGGTGGAGATTATACCTTTAGGTGCTCTGGCAGCTTGTCTGGAGTTGAAACACCTGTTGATCCTACTGATCCTACTGATCCAACAGAGCCTACAGAAGATGATCGTGAGCATGGTGGATCTGGTACTGGTTTTGATGATGATTCAAAGTCATTTTTAGAAAATTTATTATCTGGGATATTTGAGCCAATTAATGATTTAGCTGCTTCGTTTTCTGAGTTGATGGATACTTTAGAAACGACATGGGAAAATTTTGGATCTCTAAAAGAATTATGGGAAAAGTTGAAAGGATATACCGTTGAGCCTATCGTTGAATTTTTCGATTCGATTAGTCTTGAATCTCTGAATGTGATAATGGAGATATGGACTTTCCCCATAATTGGGAGTTTATCTATCGGTAAAGTTGCATTACTTTTTATTAGTGGCATTCTTCTTTTGTTACTGACATTCTAATAAGGAGATGATAGTATGATAGGATTTTTTAATTTCGCCCTTGCCCCAATTGAGTTTGTTTTAACTGGGATCAATTTTATAGTGATAGTCCTGTCTATGATCCCTCCTGTTTTTGGAGTCCTTTTAACTTTGGCTGTCGGGTCTTTTATCATACGACTACTGCCTTTGTAATGGAGGTGTCAAAATGCTGGATTTTGCCATAGAAACATGGCGCAATGCCTTTTCCTGGCTTTTTAGTGTATGGAGTTCCATTGAGCTATCTGATGGTGTTACAATCTGGAGTATGATTATTGCTGGATTCTTATCTTTTGGATTAGTTTCTGTCGTTATTAGTCGCTTTGGTGGAAGCATCACTTCTGATATAAGTTCGATAACTACTAAGTACACAAATGAAGCTCAAAATAGAAATAGATCTAAACAGAATAATTTACATCATAAATAAGGAGCATATATATGGAATGGTTTTATAATATGTTGATCCCTTACTGCACCGAAGAACAAGCTGGAATCGCCGTTGCTGTTATGGCTGTTATAATTACATGCTTTATCCTCAAAGGAATGTTCCACGCTTTCTTTCCTAAGAGGTGATAATTGTGGCATACAATTTTTTCCAAATGATGCTTTCTCCAATCTATGCCGCTTTTAGTGGAGTTGACATTAATAGCAACTATATGCAATTCTGTTTTTTAATGTTCATTCTTTTTGGTTGTATAATAGGTACTATTCGGTACTTAATTATAAATAAATAATATAGTAAAGGAGATAATAAAATGGAAGCTATTACTACTGCTGTTACTGGCGCAATGTCTGCTTTCACCACTTCTGGCGCAAGTTTTCTTACTTTCGTCGAAGGTCAGGATCTGATCCTGTTCGGTGTTGGTATGGCAATCGTCGGCTGGGTCGTTGGTAAGTGCCTGAACGCTGTTCGTGGTCTGTAATCAATACTAGCTTATAAAATTACCTCATGGCAAGGCGTCCATGAGGTTTTTTTATAAAGCTATGTCTCATCTATACTGTTTACATATACATGGCACAGAAAGGAGACATATTATGAGACTATTTATCGGCAATCCAAGAACAGGAAAATTTCAGAAAATGATTACACCATATACGATTGATCCTGATCCTTACAACGGATTGATTTTATATGTTTATGATTCATTTGGACATTGTTACGTCCTTACATTTAGCGACAGGAACTCATTGGTAAATACTATGAGTGATTTACGAAGTCAAGGAATATCTACAGCTATGTGTAGCATATCCGAGTATATTCCTGATGATCCTATATTTGATTCTCCTGATAGAGAGTTAGAATTTGATATTGAAGAAGAAATGGAGCTTGATTATGAGTTATGATGAATTGGACATTTGTACGGCTGTTATAAAAGCCACCCCCCATTATTTAGAAAGAATTATTGATAAACAGGATGTTGTAATCAATCAATTGCGTTGGATTTTTGGATTAAACTGCTTGATCATATTGACTATCTGTTTAGTGCATTTGGTGTGAGGTAGTTTATGATTATTACTTTATTCGGTAAGCCTGGTGCTGGTAAATCAACGATCCTTGCATCTATGGTGCAGACTAATAAGCGCAAAAAGTTAAAGTATGAAAAACGAATATCTAAATCTAAGCTATATTCTTGGATTCAAAAACATTCCAATAATAAGTTTTGTCGATTTCTAGAGGATTTATTGTATTCCAAGAACTGTTATGATGTGATATACAGCACCGATCCCAGTTTACAAGATACAATCCCGATTACTTATGAGGAATTGGGCCAATGGAGGCCATATCCAAATAGTTTGCTGATACTCGAAGAAGCGGGAATCGGCTTATCTTCGAGAGATTTTAAGAGTCTCACTAAATATTCTAAAAGATTGGCTGCTAAGCATCGTCACTATGGGTCGGATGTCTTGATTGCATCGCAATCAGTAGACATAGATAAAGCATGGCGGCAACGTTCTCAGATCATGTATATTTGCTCCAAGCTAGGGCCGATGACTCTATGCCGACGCATAACATACTCGGTTGATGTTGACGAGATGACACATGACCTCGTTGATGCATATTCCAAAGTTGGTGGACTTTGGTACTTTCTTGAGTTGATCTTCGGTAGCTTGCCAGGCCATCGCTTGTCAAAGTTCCCATTTATGAAGTCTAGAGTTATCTGGAGACCATCATGGTACAAATATTTCGATAGTTTCGAAGACAACGACCACTTCCCACTGCCAGATCCTTATAATACATGGGTACTAAATCAGAGCAAGAAAGAAGAGGAAAACTGCGATGAAACAGAAGCTTAATAAATTTCGCACATTTATTCGAACCAATGAAGCCGTAATTACTGTTGTGCTCGGTATATTATTAATTCCTATTGCGCTTGGAATTTTGTGTATGTTGCTTGTAGCACCATTTGCGTTTGACGAGGTGGGTATTTTTATTAGCGGAGAAGTTGATATTTCTAACCCACTCTATTTGGTTGCTTTTTTTGGATCTGCTGGTTGGATTTATGTTTCTTATATCCTTATGACTTATGTGTTTGATTTTGCATCTGCAATCGTTTCCGTTATTCGAGGAAAGAAAACCAGAATTAAAACAGAAGAATAAAATGAGAAAAGACACGGACGATCAATCCGTGTCTTTTCTCATTATTTGCCGTCGTTACAATCGACAGTCTTTTCTCATTAGCGTACCAAAACAAAAACTCAAATAGTGATGACGCTATTTTCAATAGCGTTGTCACTGTTTGCCATGCGACGCAGTCGCCGAAAATTTTTGAAATTGAAAGAGAGATACCGTTTTTTGAGTATCTCTCTATTTTTATTCTTCCTCTTCAATTACTTCACGAAACAGCGGGATGTCATGTGTTTCGTTATAATCCTTTTCTAACTCATCAAGTATTTCGTTCATACTTTAATCCTTTGGAACAAATTGCCTTCCGCAATTTTTGCATTTATATGTCTTTACTTTTAGACCTTGTATTTTTTGCATCCCATGTGACAAAAATTCGTTTGCACCACAAGACGGACAAGCCATGTCAGAGTCACTAGGTATCACTTTCGGTGGCTCATAGTGGATTTCCCTAAACTTTGGTAATGTCCCCTTTGGTGAATTAGTGACCATCTCAATGCATCTTTCTAACTCTTCCAGCACTTGCTTTTTAGCTGCCACAAGTGATGCATTTTTATATCCCGACTTGTAGTAGAACTGCGCCAGAAATTCGCATCTTTTTGCAACGGCTGCCTGCAGAGGCATTTCGTAGATTTTGATTTGTTCCATTTTAAATTTCAAACCTTTCTATATTAAATCTTTCTTATTCGTTAATTGGATATTTTGTGTTCTTTTTCCATGTTTGATGACACAGTGGTTAATATGTAAATCAGAAAGAGAAGAGCTATTAGTGTTGCTTTATTATTATTTTGTTCCATTGCTTGAATCAATTGATAACCCCATAAGGATGCCGCTATTCCACCCAAAAATCCGCTTATTGTGTTCATTGCTCATTTCCTTTCTATTTCGTTATTGTCTTGAACGTGAGATCTTGCCCATGCTCGTTCTTGCTTCTTGCGTTCAACGAACTGTTTCCATTGCTGAACGATGTTGAGATTTCTAATGAACTCTTTAACGTCTTCAATTGCTCGTTCTAATGTGCTGATTTTCTTTTGCTGTTCGTCGATAATTTGTTTTTGCTCTTTAACTAAGTCATTGAGTCTTTCAATTTCACGCTTGTCTTCCATGCTGCGTTCTTGATTGATCGATTCCATTGTGTCTTTGACTACATCCATTACTTTTTCACTTATCCTTTCAACTTCTTCTTTTGCGTGAGATATGTCCTTGCTTGCTTCTTGACTTTCGTATACTTCAATGGGCAGAATCGCAACATCACGAGGCTTTGCAAGGATCGTATCTTTGTAAGACGTTTTGACGAGATCAGGAAATTTGCTTCGCTCACCATCTTTTAAGATCTTGCACTCTTTTTCTGTGATCTCTTTAACCTTGTCCGCAAAGTATGTTATACTGTCAGCTTTCTCTATCGCATTTTGTAAGTATTGATCTGCTTCTTGCTTTTTTGCGTCAGCTTCTTCCATTGCTTTGATGTAGGTCGGACAATCTAAATGTTTTGCGCCATGTTCTTCTTCTTTAATGTCATGACCCATCTCAATCAATTGTCGGTTCATTACATTGTGACGAAAATCTTTGAATAGTTTTTCCATTTGAAAGCCACCACTTTCTTTTGCGTCTGATGACCTATGTATGTACTCAAACCCATCTTGTCCTAATGCCCTTGATATGCTGATTCTGGTTTCTAATCCTCTGTCATATTGATTGGATTGAAATTGTACTATCCCGTGCATATGCAAGCTGCCATTAGGCTCGTCTGCGTGCATAACTGCGAGTAGTATTTTTGCGTGTGGGTATCTATCTTGGAACTCTGTTATCTGCTCGTTGTAGACTCTCACGGCCTCTGTATGCATTTCTTTTTTTCTTGTTTCTGATGTGTTAGGATCAAAGTATTCTTGCCAGTAATCTTCGTGGTTGCCGTAGCAGAAAACGAATTCATGCGCCCACTCATATTTGTCGCCTTCTTTGACCCCTTTCATCATTGTTTTGTCGCTTGTGTGCCAATCGATGTAGTTTGATTTGATTCTGCGATCTTTGCGTTTTTGTTTGGCGTTGTATTCATCAATGTAAGGCTGCATTATGTCATTGGTGTATTGCTCAATTGTTCTGCCTTTTAATTCGTCAATGAATATCACATTGTCTTTTACTAACGTTGGATCGACATTGGCTGGTAACTCTTCTCCAATTCTTAGGTCATGAATTCGAGCAACTTTTCCTCTGCTCATGCTTCCTGCTAAAACACTCATATCCCTCACTTCCTTTTAATAGTTTTCACTTGTGAAACTTCGCTGTCAGGTATGCCTTCAAGACTTCTTCATCTTTATCTTCCTTAAAGACAATTTTTCTGATCATGGGGTAACCATATTTGGCGATGTAGTCTTTGCTCATGCGCTCTTTCCAACCCCATTCGTCATACTTGCTTACGGGAACGATTTCGATCACTCCAGCTTTATAAAGAGCATATGCTGCTGCATTAAAATTGTCGTAAGCATCGAAGCTGTAAATGTCGCCATACTCAGGATCGATGGTCTGAGGCTTTACGGACTTGACACCTAGTCTTCTTTTCTTGATGATTGTGTTTGTAATGATTTCCATGTAGTTCTTTTTCATATCTTTTACCTTCCTTTTTTGTTTTGTATTTTTTGTGCGTTTTATTTCTTTTGTATCTTTAGTATAGAAGATATAATTTTTAAAGTAGGGGCGAATACAATTATTTTTTAATTTATTTTTCCGAAGGATTTCCACTACTTGCTCAAAGCAAGGAGTGACACTAGCGCATCACTCCATCTTTTCGCCTGGCGGGGGCCTTTTAACGAGAGCAAGATACGATTAACAAATAAAAATAAAGAGTAACAATGACCCCCAATTGTGGATCATCATTACTCTCTAATTCTGTATCTTTAGTGACCCTGAATTGTGGCACTAAAAATACATAATTCTTTATTTGTTAAGGTTGCGTTTTCTAAATCCATATGATATAAAATAGATACCATATTAATTTAGAAAAGAGGTACACAATTATGGCACGTGTTATTTCCAAAGAGTCCCTTTTAAAGAAGATCGAAAAAGCTCAGGCAGATGTCGAAAAGGCAAAGAAGAATTATGACAAAGCTGTTGAAGAATTGGACGAATTAAATATGCAGCTTGAAGGCATTAAACAGGCCGAATTGATGGAAGCAATCACCAAGAGTGGCAAGACCCTTGATGATGTTTACGCATGGCTGCAGAGCAACTAAATTCCCACTTTGATTCCCACACCCCCTAAACAGGGGGTGTTTTTTAATGCTCAGTTCCCACTTCAGTTCCCATCATTCATAAAAAAGAAGGGGACTTGCTATAAGCAAATCCCCTTTAAAAGTTCGGAAAACTATATTAAATAGGTTAGAAGTATCTCTTGAGGAAGCCTTCCAATGCCTTACCATGACGATTACAGACCACGAAACTATGTTGAAATACAACGATTTTTTAAAATAGATTTGAAAATTCCCACTTGAGTTCCCACCATTTCCGTGGTATGATTTTCCCATAGAAAGGAGCTGATTTCATGGCCCGTTCAAAATATGTCGGTGTCACACCTGTCGATCCCACCAGCAGCAATCCCGTTTGGCAGTACAGAATTAAAATCAAAAATCCCGATGGAAAAATTGTGGATACAAAAATCCGTAAAGATTCCAATGGCAATCCGTTTATGACCGCCAGAGCTGCCCACGAAGCCAAGAAAGCCCATGAGGACCGCATACGCAATGCAGAACCTAAACTTGTCCCTGAGAACCTCTCAGAGCCTCACAGAGCGACTCTGAGCGAGGTTTACGATCATTACTTGTCTACGGAAGGAAAAACTAAAGCCCCCGCTACGATTCGTAAGCAGGACTCTATGTGGCGCAATCATGTTCAACCCAAACTTGGTGATCGTCCAGTTGCAGATATTTCCATTATAGATCTTGATGTCTTTTTGTGTGAGATGTATGCTACTCACTCTTATAAATATACTGAAGGTTTCTTGAAATTTTTTTATTTGCTCTTTGGACACGCTGATCGCCTCGGACACCTTGATTTTATAGCTTATCGACGTAACTTCCTCGACCGACATACTCGCCTTAAAATGCCACAGATGACGGATGAAGACCATATAGAAAAAGAAAAAGGCGCTGTCTGTTATACCGATGAAGAATTAAAAGTTATTGAAAGTATTATTGGTGATGAAGAGTGTAATTTACGCATAGCGTATTTGCTTGCTTTGCATTGTGGTTTGCGCATTGGTGAAACGTTCGCACTTCGCTGGAGAGATATAGACTTTGACAACAAAACAATCACCATCAGAAGACAGATGCAGTATATCGATGGGTGCTTCCATCTTTGTTCTGTAAAAACTTTGAAATCCAATCGAACGGTTCCTCTTACTGATTTTATGAGTGAAGAGCTGTGGTTCGTTTTTTCTTCTCAGGTTCAATATAGGAAACAGTTGAAAGAAGCTTATAGAAATACCGAACGCATATACGATCAGAATGAAAAAAGATGGCTTGGTGAAGATGAAAGAGACTTTGTCAATCGAAAGCCAAATGGTGAGCTTTTGACAATTAATTCAATGAAATATTGGTCAAAGATAATTAATGAGCGTCTTCGCAAATATTACGATGCTGAACAGTCCGTTAAACAATTTGCAAATTTTGGTATTGCTTATGATGTTGATCGAAAGGTTTTCAAATATCACAATCTGAGACATACTTTTATCACACGCTGCGCACAACGTAACATGAACAGCTATATGCTTATGGAAATAGTCGGTCACAAAAAGATAGATACCACACTTGCATACTATATAAATCTTAAAGGTCAATACACACAGGACTATGCAAGAAAAATAATTAATGAACTTTATGAACAGTAAATACATAGGCAATCTAGAATCAAACAATTAAGTTTGATTCTATCATTGGCGTCGCTTGCGACGAAAAATTTTTTATTTTTGAGTTGACAAAACCTTTTTTTTAAGTAAGAGAAAACCCACGGAAAAAACCGTGGGTTTTTATTATGCCATATAGTTTAATATCTTTTGAATAATTTCATTATTTCTTCCACTTACAAAATATCCATAATCTCTGCAGATTATATGTTCACCTTTGCACTTCTTCTGATAAAAGGGTTTTTTCTCGTTTTCGGGTATAATGTAGACATCTAGAGACCATGCTCCACAAGCCATTCCCGTTCTGTAGTTTACACCTTTTAATCCTTTCTCTTTTAGAAACTTTTGGAATTCCAATGCCACTTTTTCTGCTTCTGTTCCTGATACAACTGGGATACCCTCAATAAAAATGTTCTTTTTCATAATCTTGTTCCTCTCTTTTTTTGTTTTTTTATTTTCACTATTATTATAGAATAAATAACGAAAAAAGTACTATTTTTTTCTATCATTTCTATTCTTTCTATAATTAGTATAGAAGATATAAAAATGAGTATTTCTAATGTTCTTATATCATCCGTTTATGATGTTATAAACTGTGGTTCTGGATTTGATTCCCGTCTGTCTACAGATTTCTGTTATATTTACCCCTTGACTATGTAGTGCCAGCACCATTTGGTTTCTATCTTTTTTTCTGTCTTTTTTATCTTGCTTATCCTTTTCTTTTTTCGTTGATTTATAAAACCAGTTTTTCTCTTCTTCTGTTGCGCCGACAAAGTCAAACAATTTATTTACTGTGAAACGATGTCTCTTTTTGTCCACCTCTGAGAATATGGCCAGCATTTCTGTGAACTTTAGTGGATCTATGAAGCTGTCATTTAAATCATAGCAGTACTGTCTTGCATCTTCTTTCTCATACATCATCAAAACGGTTGAGTACATGGCAAACAACAGGACATCTCTTGACGTGTCTTTTCTAAGTTCTCTACTGTCAATCAAATGCTCTAAGAATCTTTTTCTATGTATTAAGCATGGTAGGTAATCTTTTGTTTTAAGATCTTTTTGATATACATATTCTTTTTTGGCTTTCTTTCTTTTCTTAATCTCTCCAAAATATGGGCTTTCATATCCCAGAGAGTGCAGTTTGTTTTTTAGCTCATTGACATTTGGTAGATCTTCATGTATGAGCTCGCCCTCACTCCATGTCTTTGATTTTGTGTTGTATGTGTAAGGTAGTCTAAAAAGCCCATTGAGTTTTAGCGATGCAGCACGATCTATGGATAGCTCTGCTTCGTCAATCTTCATCATTATATCATCTATGTGTTTACACAACATATCAATCACACTCATGCAGATTTTATTTAGCGACGCATGACACGACTCAATGCAATACCATAAATGTACACCTCTTCCCGTATAGTGAACAAAGTTCGGTTTTAAATCAATTTGTTTCATCAGTTTATTTGTAAAGCTTTTGATGTGCTGCTGCAGTTCTTTAGTGCTTAGCTTAGATGTATGTGAGTCAATGTCAATTATTAAATTTTGAATGTTTATTAAATTGTCATTTTGTCTGCTCCAATGCGTTTTCATTCCGTTTGGACAAGCATACACATCAACATCTTTTGGGAAATCGATGTCAAAAGATTCGTCTGCTGTATTTATAGAACATAATGCTCCAGCGTATCCAACAAAACGACCATCTTCTTTTTCTGTCTTGTCGTTGTATGAGAATGGACAATAATATCTATAGTTACTTCTATACATCAAAAATGTTAGATGATCGATTTGTGTTATAGTTAATCCTCTGGTTTCCGTTTTCTTATCTGTTTTAATTACTAATGACATAACTATGCCCCCTTATTTTCTACCAATATTTTGGCAGATTCTTTCTTTCATGTAGGGGTAATGTAGAAGATAAAACGAAAAAAAGTGTTCATTTTTTAACCTTAATATATAATTATTTAATTCTATCTAAGTACCTCCTCAAGCTCCGACATATCGTTCGCAACATATAGCTGTCCCAAACGCTCAACACATACGTGTCCCGATCCCTAATTTTGATTTTTTATTTATACTATATTCTTGTCATCGGCTCCCTTCTGCCGATGGATTCGTTGTATTTTTGGATCATTCTCTTTTTTTGTAGTCCTGAGCATGACTAAAAACCGCTCACCTCTTTATTTGGCAGAGTGGCGAAATTGGCAACCGCTTCAGATTCAAACTCTGATGCCCTGAGGGGCTTGAAGGTTCAACTCCTTCCTCTGCCACCATCAAATATTTAAAATGAATGGAGATTATCACAATGAAAATTCAGACTATTCTTACTTATAAGGGATACGAGGACTACAAGCCAAAGAATAAGGACATTACTGTCAAACTGCATCACTTTGCTAATGCTGAAGGCGAAATCTACAAGTGTAAAATGCCCGATGATTTCTCATGCACAATTAATGCTCGATGCAGATGCGATTTTAAGTACGGCAGCTCTAAAAAGAGCGGAGAGTGGAAGGAATATTTTTTTATGACTGACTGTCAAGAAGTCAAGGCAAATATCAAGGAGCAGAAGGGCTAACCTTCGTCCTTAACCTATGTCTACTGATAGCGATCGCAGAATTGTTGCTTTCGCTCTTACTCTTTACTTTTTGCTGCTTGGCTTGCTCTTTTTGATCCCTAACGTTTCAGCCGCTGAAGTGATAAATGGTCGTTATGTTGTTTATGTTTCAGAAGAAGATGGCAGCATTACGCATACTGTCAACACTTCTGACTATCCCATCGCTTTGTACTACGATGCAGAGACTCCGATCACACTGCAGTTTTTATTAGAT
>JAZQUS010000117.1:0-1756 GCA_045631445.1 Eubacteriales bacterium | reverse complement strand
TAGGTTAGTGCAGAGTGCAGAATGCAGAGTGCAAAGTTGAGGAGGAAAACCTCCGTTGTCGGTTTTCTGCATTAGATTTTAATTTAATTCGCCTTATAAAATAAACGAATTATTTTAACATTTAATAATCGTGGATTTTCGCCCTAAGCGAAAATCGTCCATAACTCTGCACTCTGCACTCTGCACTTACCACTCCCCTTGTATAATAAAGTCATCCCACATATAGCTATAAAAAGTGGTATAATAGAGATAACATTGTGGATTGGTTCCTCCCCTTCCGACGTATAAGGTACGATCGGTTCCTGTAGGCTACGACCACGATCTCAAAGGTTAAGGTTAATTAGTTGGATAACACGCAAAGGCAGATGTTTTATTTCGAGCAAGGATACTGTTTTGAGATTCGTGGGAACACAATGTAATTCTTTCAAAGGAGTATATCTCTATGAACCTCTATTATGGCATCGATGTTGCCTCCGAAAAACACAACTGTTGTATTATTGATGAGAAAGAACACACCCTACATGAATTTTCTTTCACCAATAATCAGGTGGGCTTTTCACAACTACTTCATTTTCTCAATCATCCCAGTATTCCAGATGGTGTAAAAAGACACATCGGGCTTGAAGCTACCGGCGTCTACGGTGAGAATCTTACCGTGTTCCTGAGGCGTAATGGATTTGAAGTTACTACCTTCAATCCTTTGTCAGTAAAAAAGCAGCTGACAGCGACCACTCTCAGAAAAACAAAGACCGACAAGTCTGATGCAAAATTCTTGGCCATAATGTTGGCGCGGGGTAACTACGAACCCGATGCACCTACATTATATCACATTTCTGAACTAAAGTCACTATCTCGGAGAAGATTTTTGCTTGTAAAAAAGCGTTCTGGCGCAAAAAATGTTGCAAAAGCCTTGCTTTCCAAGCTTTTTCCCGAGTATTCAAAGATTTTCACCGACACATTTGGTGTCTCATCGATGGCTATACTTACCAAATATCCCTCCGCAAGAGATATCGCATCCTGTCGTCCGTCATCTCTCGCCAAGATTCTTGAAACCAGCTCTCGCGGAAGATTTGGGCTTGAGAACGCAAAGGTTATCGTCGATCTTGCCAAAAACTCAGTCGGAACCTATTCTAATGCGGACTCGTTATCTCTTTCAATGACTCTTGAAGAAATCCAATTCTATTCAAGTCAGATCTCACGCATTGAGCGAGAAATACATTTGATACTCAAAGAGCATCCATCACCTATTTTGACTATTCCCGGCATTGGTGAAACGATTGCCGCGATGATAATCTCCGAGATTGGAAATATCCAACGCTTCTCTAATCCCAATAAATTGTTAGCTTTTGCGGGACTTGAACCGAGTATTTACCAATCGGGTAATTTCACACCCTCCTCAGGCTCTATGGTTAAGCGTGGATCGCCATATCTTCGTTGGGCGATTTTGTGGGCCGCTCGTCTCGTTCCGCGTTTTTCAAAGACCTTCGGTGAGTATTTTGACAAGAAATCCTCCGAAGGCAAACACTTTAATGTGACCACCTCTCACGTCGCCAAGAAGCTCGTTAGAGTGATCTTCTCTCTCGAAAAAAACGGTGCGGTTTTTTCTGAATAATTTTTTAACCAAATCTATTGACTTTTTATAGTTGGTCTACGGTGAAATCCATAAAAAATCGTTATCCCGTAAGGAATTTTTGGGTTCAACGGTTGTAGGGGAGGGGTCTCCCCTCCCGCATTGCGTTATTTTAAAATTGTTCAC
>JAZQUS010000116.1:0-11081 GCA_045631445.1 Eubacteriales bacterium | reverse complement strand
CCAAAACTTTTTAATCGTAGGTGTTGAATTAAGACCGCGCAAATCGTATTGTTTGATTGAAATCAAACAATACATAACGATTTTCTCACTGTTGGCAGGCAGTTCGAAAATCTGTGATTTGCTATTGCAAAACGTAGCCATTTTGCTATCAAAACGGTTTCTATCTGTAGGGGAGGGGTTTTCCCTCCCAATAAAAAAATATAAATATAGATGCGGACTCACGCGGTGAGCCCCTACGGAAGTTAGTTTGTGTTGAAAAAGCGGGTCGTCGAGGGTCTCGCCTGCGGGCTCGGTCACGCTCGCGTTCTGACAACACACTGTGTTGTCATTCATTGCGCTCACGACACTTCGTGGCGCCGACCCCTACGGATTTGTGCGAAGCCATTTTGCTATCAAATCGGCTATGTGCAGAGTAGCAAAGCGTGGTTTTTTCGTTTGTTTGCAAACGGAAAAACATTTGCGCCGAGCGCGTCAGAAGTGAAGGCGCACGATTTTCGCGGTCTAAATTATTACCCACTTATAAAAGTTTTTTGCTAAGCTTTTTTCAAAAAAGCGAAAATTTTTATCTTTGTAACTTCCCCGATAAATCAAAATTTGAAAAATTTTCAAAAACCCCTTGAAATTTTATTTTAATATGATATAATACTAATGTTAAAAATAAATAACCCCTAAGAAAAACTATGATGAAGTTTGATTTTGTCAAGTGTTCTTTGCAGAGAGAGTCGCCTTTGGCTGTGAGCGACTTAAGAGCAGGCAAATTTCGTTTCGCTTCGGAGTTGGTGCGGTGAAATTTTTGTGTGAAACAGTAGTCGCCCCCGTGTGTTCGCGTTAAGAGCATCAAAGTGTTAGCTTTGCTAAAAATACGGGTGGTACCACGTGCGTTTATTCGTCTCGTCCTGTTCTTTGGATGGGGCGTTTTTTATTTTGTTATAAATTTTCTATATATTTTTCGAAAGGAAAAAAAGCAATGAAAGAAACTTTGAAAAAAATCAAAGAAGAAGCTCTCTCTGCAATAGCGCAGGACGATTGCGATCTTGAAGCGCTCAGAATTCAGTATCTTGGCAAAAAGGGTGAGCTTACTGCGGTTCTTCGCGGAATGGGTCAGTTGACTCCCGAGGAACGCCCCATTATCGGTCAGCTTGCGAACGAGGTTCGTGAAGAAATTGAGACCGCTATGAAAGAAAAACAGACAGAACTTAAGGCAAAAGCACTTGAAAAAGCACTCGTTGCCGAAAAGCTCGACGTTACAATGCCTGCAAAAGCACCCAAAAGAGGGCATCTTCACCCTCTCACAAAAATGCAGCGCGAGCTTGAGGACATTTTCATCGGTATGGGTTACTCCATCGCAGAAGGTCCTGAGGTTGAATACGATTACTACAACTTCCAAGCACTCAACATTCCTGAAAATCACCCTGCTCGTGACACACAGGACACATTCTACATCACAGAAAAAATTCTTCTCCGTTCACAGACCTCTCCCGTTCAGGCAAGAGTTATGGAACAGCAGAAGCCCCCTATCCGTATAGTTTCTCCCGGTCGCGTTTACCGTTCCGATGCTATGGATGCTACTCACTCCCCCTTGTTCCATCAGTTTGAGGGACTTGTAGTTGACAAGGGCATCACAATGGGTAACCTTAAGAACACACTTGAGGAATTTGCTAAAAAAACATTCGGTGAAGAAACAAAGGTTCGTTTCCGTCCCCACCACTTCCCATTCACAGAACCCTCTGCCGAGGTTGACGTTTCTTGCTTTGCTTGTGGCGGCAAGGGTTGCCGTCTTTGCAAGGGTGAGGGTTGGATTGAAATCCTTGGCGCAGGTATGGTTCACCCCAACGTGCTTCGCAACTGCGGAATTGATCCCGAAGAATACAGCGGATTTGCTTTCGGTATGGGCGTTGAAAGAATTTTGATGCTCAAGTACCACGTTAACGATATTCGTCTTCTTTACGAGAACGACGTTAGATTCTTACATCAGTTTTAATTAGGAGGTAGGAATATGAATTTATCTATTAAATGGCTTAACGATTTCGTTAACACAGACGGAATTGAAATAAAAGAATATTGCGATAGAATGACCGACACAGGTTCAAAAGTTGAAGGTTATGAGCTTCTTGGTGAGGACGTGCAAAACGTCATCGTTGCTCGCGTTGAAAAGATGGCTCGTCACGAAAACTCAGATCACCTTTGGGTTTGTCAGGTTAATATCGGAACTGAAACTGTTCAAATCGTAACAGGCGCGCAAAACGTTCACGAGGGTGATATCGTTCCTGCGGCAGTCCCTGTTGCACACCTTCCCGGTGACATTACAATCAAGGCAGGTAAGCTCCGTGGAGTTGAATCCTATGGTATGCTCTGCTCCTACCACGAGCTTGGTCTTACCGAACACGATATGCCGGGCTACGAGGGTAACGGAATTCTCATTCTCGGTGAAGAATATGCAGAATACATCGGCAAGGACGTTCGCGAAGCACTTCTTCTTCGTGACACTTGCGTTGAATTTGAAATCACATCCAACCGTCCCGACTGTCTTTCCGTAATCGGTCTTGCAAGAGAAACCGCGGTTAGCTTCAACCGTCCTTGGAATTGCCCAGTCCCTGTCGTTAAGGGTGCAAATGACGGTGACGACGTTTCAAATTACATCAAGGTTGCAGTAAATGATAGTGACCTCTGCGCAAGATATAGCGCAAAGGTTGTTAAGAACGTTAAGATTGCTCCCTCTCCTTTGTGGCTTAGAATGAGACTTCGCGCAAGTGGTGTTCGTCCCATCAACAACATCGTTGACATTACAAACTACGTTATGCTCGAATACGGTCAGCCCATGCACGCGTTTGACTACGCTTGTCTTTCAGGTGCAGAAATTAACGTTCGTCGCGCAAACGATAACGAAAGCTTCGTTTCTCTTGACTCCAAGGAACACACACTCGACTCCTCGATGCTCGTAATTGCAGACCAGAACAAAGCGGTTGCTCTTGCAGGTGTTATGGGTGGCGAAAACTCCGAAATTAAGGATTCAACCGTTACAGTTGTATTTGAAAGCGCAAACTTCGACGGTGCTTCCGTTCGTGTTACCGCAAAGAAGAACGGTATGAGAACAGAATCATCTGCTCGTTTTGAAAAGGGACTTGACGCAGAAAACACAATCCCTGCACTCCTTCGTGCTTGCGAGCTTGTTGAACTCCTCGGCGCAGGTGACGTGGTTGACGGTCTTATCGATGTTTACCCCGGCAAGAAAGAGCCCGTAACTCTTCCTCTCAACCCCGAAGTTATCAATAATTTCCTCGGTGTTGACATCTCCGAAGAATTTATGGTTGAAACACTCGAAAAGCTTGAATGCAAGGTTGAAAACGGTGTTATCACAGTTCCCTCTTTCCGTAACGACCTCACTTGCATGAACGATATTGCAGAGGAAGTTATCAGAATTTACGGCTATAATGATATCAAATCTTCAAAAATCACCGCAGAAAACACTGCAGGTGGCAGAACTCCCAAGCAGCAGTTCAAGGTTGACCTTTCCGACGCGCTTTGCGGAATGGGACTTGATGAAATTCATACATTCTCTTTCATCAGCCCAAGATATTACGATAAAATTAGACTCCCTGAGGACGAAAGCGTAAGACGTTCCATAGTTATCTCCAATCCTCTTGGTGAAGATACAAGCATTATGCGTGTAACTGCTCTCCCCTCTATGATGGAAGCACTTGCACTCAACAACAATATGGGTAATGAGGATGTTTGCCTCTATGAAATGGGCAATATCTATATTCCTGCGGCAGAAGATGACGACCTTCCCTGTGAGAGCAACGTGCTCACACTCGGTATGTACGGAAACGTTGATTTCTATACAATGAAGGGTGTGATTGAAGGTGCTTTGGCTCTTGGCAGAATCAAGGGTGTTACTTATGAAGCGGTAACCGACAACGCGACATTCCACCCAGGTCGTTGCGCAAAGGTTCTCTCAAAAGACGGTGAAATGCTCGGTATTTTTGGTCAGATCCACCCCCTTACAGCGCAGAACTATGGATTTAATGCTCCCGTTTACGCAGCAGAGCTTGACTTTGATGCAATTTTCGATTCCTGCGATACAGTTATCGAATATAAGCCCCTTCCAAAGTTCCCTGCTTCCACTCGTGACTTCTCATTCGTTTGTGAAGAAGCACTTGAGGTTGGTAAGCTCTCAAGCGTAATTGCAAAAGCAGGCGGAAAGCTCGTTGAGGACGTTCAGCTCTTTGACATCTACCGTGGCACACAGCTCGGTGAGGGCAAAAAGTCCGTTTCCTTCCGTGTAACTCTCCGCGCAAGCGATAGAACTCTCACAGTTGAAGAAGCGGATAAGGTAAGCTCAAAAATCCTTTCCTCTCTCGAACATCAGCTCGGCTTGACTTTGAGAAAATAATGGTTAAAAAATAATATTAAAGCACCGTTCACTTGAGCGGTGCTTTTGTTGTCAAATTGGGGTTTATCGGGGAGAATATAGTTAAAAAAAGATTTAGGGGGATTTTGAAAAATCCCCCTATAACCCCAAAACTTTTTAATCGTTGGTATTAAATTAATCCGCGCAAATCGTAATGTTTGATTGAAATCAAACATTACATAATGATTTTCTCACTGTTGGCAGGCAGTTCGAAAATCTATGATTTGCTACCCAAAGTATAGCCATATTGCTATCAAAACGGCTATGTGCAGAGTAGCAAGGCGCGGTTTTTGTTGCACTTGTGCAATAAAGACGATTGTGACGAGCGCGTGTGATGCGAGTCACGCGCATTGAGCGAAATTTGTTTACCATAACACGATTAAAAGTTTTTTGCGAGCTTTTTTTCAAAAAAGCGAAAATTTTTACTTAACTAACTTCCCGATAAATCAAAATTTCAACCAATACATCTCCATTCAACACAAAAAACATCATCCGATTTTTGCGAATGATGTTTTTTCTTTATTCTTTATTCTTTATTCTTTATTCTTTTCCCTTAAATATCTCTTCTACCCTCAATTGCGCGGTAAAGAGTTACTTCGTCGGCATATTCGAGGTCACTTCCAACAGGAATTCCATATGCCAATCGAGTGATTTTAATATCAAATGGTTTGAGCAGCTTTGAAAGATACATTGCGGTTGCCTCACCCTCTACTGTGGGGTTAGTTGCGATAATTATTTCCTTCACCTCATCGTCGGCAATGCGGGAAAGTAGCTCCTTAATTTTGAGTTTATCGGGTGTCACACCATTCATAGGTGAGATTACTCCGTGAAGAACGTGATAAAGTCCTCGATATTCACGAACCTTTTCAAGTGACTGCACCGCCTTGGTGTCTTCAAGCACCATAATCGTGCTTCTATCACGGCTCAAATCACCACAAACCGAGCAAAGCTCTTTATCTGTAAGTGACTGACACACGGGACAAAGATGCACTTTCTCTTTGGCTTCCAATATCGTATTTGCAAACCCCTGTGCTTCCTCATCACTAAGTTCAAGAATTGAAAAAGCAAGTCGCATCGCACTCTTTCTTCCAATTCCGGGAAGGCGTGCAAACTGTTCTGCAAGCTTTTGCAATGCTTCAATCTGCATTGACATTAGAACATACCGGGCATACTCATCTGTCCTGTGATGGATGCCATTTCCTTTTCATTTACGTCATTAACTCTCTTAATTGCTTCATTAATTGCAGCAACGAGAATATCAGAAAGTGTTTCAATATCGTCGGGGTCAACGATTTCGGGCTTAATATCAATAGAAAGAATTTCGCGTTTGCCGTTGATTTTCACTCCAACTACGCCACCGCCTGCAGAGATATCATATTCTCTTGCATCAAGCTCTTCCTGCTTCTGCGCCATATCCTCCTGCATCTTTTGTGCCTGCTTAATCATTGCGTTAAGATTTGAGGGGCCGCCACCCATTCCGTTAGGTATTCTTGCTTTCATTTTTATATTTCCTTTCAATTATTCATAAAATCAAAAATCATCGAGAAGATCTGAAAAATCTTCCTCTATTTTTATTCTTCCGTTATCCTGCTCGAAAACTATATCGTTTTCGGCATATCTATTTTCAAGATATTTTGAAAGAGCATTGGCAAGCGCGTTTTTGATATTTGGCTTATCCATTGCGAAAATGCCAAAGCTATCATAGCAAAGGACGTGTATTTTTCCATCTGCCCCAACATATGCGCGCGTTTTCTTTAATAAAGGAAATGCAGCACGGTCAATGCTTTGGATTGATTGCACCGCCTCGCTCCATGCCTTTATAGGCTTTGTACTCTTTGCATCGGAATTTACAACAATCTGCTTTTCCTTATTCTTGGGCTCTGGAGAAGAAATTGGTTCAAGCTTTGTTTTTCCCTTGGATTCAACTCTCTCCACCTTTTCTTTTTGTGGTTGCTCTTCGTTTTGAGTTACCGCTTCTTTTTTCGAAACAAACTCTCCAGCATTGAGTCTTGCTTCAAGCTTTGAAATTTTGAGAAGTAACGCTTCGTTCGTCGTGCTCAAATTATCGTCACACATCTTAACAAAGCAAAGCTCGGCAACAATTCTTTTAACAGCACCGCTTGCCTGCATTGAATAAAGTGCTTCCTCAAGCATTTTACAATGATATATCAACATCTCGCGCGTGAATTTTTCTGCAAGTCTGGTCAAGCTTTTAAGCTCAAAATCGGTAAGGTCAAGATATTTTGCGCTATCCTTAACTGTTTTAACAACCAAAAGGTCGCGGTAAAGCGAAATCAAATCCTGCCAAAATACCGTTATATCCTTTGATGAGGTAACAACCTCGTCAATTTCTTTAAACAAAAATTCAAAATTCTTTTCGGCAACGGCATTTGCAACTGCCATCATTCTTTCACGCCCTGCTGATCCGATTGTTTCATTAACAACAGAAAGGTCAATTTTTGCTCCACTTGAAGCACAAAGCTCAAGTAAGCTAATGCTATCTCGCATACCACCCTGAGAATATCTTGCAATAAGGCGGGCTGCATCATCCTCAATTGCTATTCCCTCTTGCTCTGCAATAAACTTTATGCGCGAGGTGAGAATGTCGGTTGCAATTCTGCGAAATTCAAATCTCTGACATCTTGAAACTATAGTTGCAGGAAGCTTATGTAATTCCGTTGTTGCGAGAATGAAAATCGCGTGCGAAGGTGGCTCTTCAAGGGTTTTTAGCAGCGCGTTAAACGCGCTATTGGAGAGCATATGCACCTCGTCGACGATATAAACTCTATATTTTAAAAACGATGGTGAATAAACAACCTCGTCACGAATATCACGAATGTTATCAACACCATTGTTGGATGCAGCATCCATTTCAAGCACGTCGGTAGTCGATCCATTTTCAATTGCAAGACATGAAGGACATACACCGCAGGGGTTTCCGTCAATGGGGTTTTCACAGTTAACTACTTTTGCAAGAATTTTGGCACAAGTAGTCTTACCTGTTCCGCGCGAGCCACAAAAAAGATACGCGTGATTGAACTTTCCCTCAGTTGCCTCTTGACGCAAAATAGAGGTAATATGCTCTTGTCCACACACCTCTGAAAACGTCTTGGGACGCCATTTTCTATATAATGCTTGATGCATATTTACCTCCTTAAAAATTCAAATAAAACCAAAAGGCCCCGAAATAAGACCATACACCTTAAAATCGAACATCGCCCCTATGCGACGTACATACCTACTGCTCAAAGCAGGCACCCTCGCGGCACATCGGAGAGACTGCTTAGTGCTGCTTGGTTCCCCACCTGACACGCTTCACAATTTCCAATTGCGCAAGACCCACTTCTCAACACAGCAGAATACAACACAGACCATAAAAGCTCAGCCCTCAAAAAAGGAATGAACCCCTGCTGTAGCGGATTTCAGGTACAGGGCTCCGCTAATTCCCCGGCTGGTATGGCCTTATTTCGTGGCCTTTTTTGTTTTTGTACATATACGATATTATTATAGCAGATTCTATTCGATTTTGCAAGTCATTTTTGAGATTTTCTTTGAACTAATTTTTCGGAATTTCATATAATGTAATTAGCTCATAAATTAGGTTTATCGAGGAGAAGATAGTTAAGAAAAGATTTAGGGGGATTTTGAAAAATCCCCCTATAACCCCAAAACTTTTTAATCGTAGGTATTGAATTAAGACCGCGCAAATCGTGTTGTTTGGCGCAACCAAACAACACATAACGATTTTGCTCATACATTCGCAAAATCTGTGATTTGCTAATGCCAAACGTAGCCATTTTGCTATCAAATCGGCTATGTGCAAAGTAGCAATGCGCAGTTTCTTTGTTTTCTTGAAAACAAAGAAACATTTGTGACGAGCGCGTAGAAGTGAGTCACGCGCGTTGCGCGGTCTTAATTTACTCCCACGTTCAAAAAGTTTTTGGTTCTTTTTTCAAAAAGAACAATATTTTTTCTTTAACTAACTTCACGATAAATCAAAATTTGAACAACTAATAAACATAAAAAGGAGAAATATATGACAGAAAAGCAATCTTCGGGTTATCTAATAGTCAAAGTATCGACGGCGTCTGGGGCAATACCTGTAGAAAATGTCACTGTGGTGATACAGGGTAATGATGCAGACAATCAAGGTATATTTCTTTCAAAAATGACAAATCGTGACGGTTTAACCGACAAGGTCACTCTCCCCGCACCAAACGGTAATTTGTCAAACGCGCCCAATCCATCGTCGCGTCCTTACTCCACTTACAATATAGACGTTTATAAAGAAGGTTATTATCCCCAACACTACAACAATGTGCCCATATTTGCAGGAATTACTGCGGTTCAAAACGCGCGTATAGTTCCCGTTGCAGAATTTGACGCACAAAACCCATATTACACGCAATCTCAAATTTTTGATGAATATGAAAATCCATTTCTTTAAAAGGTGGTGAGAATATGCCTGATTTACCAACCATTCCAGAATACATAACTGTTCATCTTGGTGAGCCCGATTCAAGCGCGCCGAATGTTACTCTACCCTTTGTGGAATATATTTCAAACGTTGCATCAAGTGAAATTTACCCCCTTTGGAACGAAAAGGCGATAAGGGCTAATATGTATGCACAAATTTCATTCGCTTTAAATAGAATTTATACGGAATTTTACCGTTCGCGTGGATATGATTTTGACATTACAAATTCAACTGTTTTTGACCAAAGCTTTGTAAATGGAAGAAATAGCTTTGAAAACATCGAGCAAATTGCAGGGGAAATTTTCAATTCATATATTCGTCGTAGAGGTAGCGTCGAGCCGCTATTTGCCGCCTATTGTGACGGAGTCAAGGTACAGTGCAACGGGCTTTCACAGTGGGGCTCAACCACTCTTGCCGAGCAAGGATACACTCCCTATGAAATATTAAAATATTACTATGGTGACGATATAGACATAATTACAAATGTTTACGTTGACGGAGCAGATCCAAGTGCGCCAAGGGTTCCTCTATCCGTTGGCTCGTCAGGAGATGATGTTCGCACCCTTCAGTTGCGACTCAACAGAATTTCGGATAATTACCCATCAATACCCAAAATTGCCGCTATTGACGGAATTTTTGCAGAAGATACTCAAGCTGCTCTTATTCGATTTCAAGAAATATTTGGACTTACGCCCGATGGAATTGTCGGAAATGCCACTTGGTATACGGTTCTTCGCATATACAATGCCGTTAAGCGACTTAACGAGCTTGATAGTGAGGGAATACGCTTAGAGGAAGTTACAAAGCAATACCCCGGAGCTTTAAGTCTTGGTTCACAAGGACTTGGTGTTAGTAATTTGCAATATTTTCTTGCCTATCTTTCAAGATTTTATTCAGAAATTCCGAGCGTTACCGTTGACGGAATATTTGGAAACCAAACTCGCGAATCAGTAATTGCCGCACAAAAAATATTCGGTCTTGCACCTGACGGAGTTGTTGGAGAGCTTACTTGGAATGCAATTTACAATGCATACAGAGGTATTATTTCCGAAATCCCCCTGAAATATATTGAGGGCAACGTGCTCCCATATCCCGGAATTTTACTACGAATTGGCTCGGACAACGATTCTGTTCTCTTACTACAACAGTATTTAAACGTTATCGCATCAGTTTATCCCGAGGTAAATACCGTTGAATTGACGGGATATTTCGGAGCTCAAACAGATAGGGCGGTCAAGGCGGTGCAATCACTTTCGGGGCTTGAGCCAAATGGTCTTGTGGGAGCAATAACTTGGAACGCAATTGCGTCGCTTTATTCCGACATTATAAATGGCTCGCGGATAAATTCGGGGCAGTTCCCCGGCTTTGAGATTGGAGGTGCTTGATTTGTCACGTCAATTTTTAGAAAAGGATGCAATAATCAACTTACAAACATATTTGCGCGCGCAGAGTTTTCTTTATCCTAACGCAATAATCCCTCCCGTTGATGGAATTTTTGACACGCAAACCCAAAATGCACTCATCGACTTTCAACTCCGCAATTCCCTTGCACCAACAGGCGTTGCAGATAGAATAACTTTTGAACTTTTATATGATCAATACCTTGATATAATTGAAAATTCTTCTCTTCCAAATCCTATAATTCCCTTTCCGTCTCACCCCACAAATTACGTGATAAAACGCGGTGAACATAGCTTTCTCGTTGCAGTTTTGCAGTATATGTTAAACGAAATCGGGGTTGTTTATAACGTATTTGATGCCCTTGAAATTAACGGCGAATACGATGAGACAACCGAAAAGGCAATTCTCTCCTTCCAAACCATTAACTCCCTCTCACCCACGGGCGAAACAGATAGAAAAACTTGGAATGCTATATCAAGAATTTATAATCTAACCTTGCATTATATTGAGAATAATTGAGATATAAATTGGGATTTAGCTGGGAGAAGATAGTTGAGAAAAGATTTAGGGGGATTTTGAAAAATCCCCCTATAACCCCAAAACTTTTTAATCGTTTTTTGAAAATAAATTCCGCGCAAATCGTGTTGTTTGGTGCAACCAAACAACACATAACGATTTTCTCACTGTTGGCAGGCAGTTCGAAAATCTATGATTTGCTAATGCCCAACGTAGCCATTTTGCTATCAAAACGGCTATGTGCCGACTTTGTAGGGGGGCACTCCGTGCACCCGC
>JAZQUS010000115.1:0-1922 GCA_045631445.1 Eubacteriales bacterium | reverse complement strand
AATTCCCATAAAAACGCCATTCATATTCATGCTGTTTTCCACGGCATCCACACCGATGATCAAACGGACAATAAAACTCATAAAAAGTCCGATTACAGGGACTGCAATAGAGAAAATACCAATCTCACGCATCATACGAATATTATCCTTTTGGAATGGAGTGGTGTTTTCAGAGTTCTTGAAGATAAGATACAGATTACGGAACACCATAGCCATCACAACAAGAATGATAACTGCGCCAATACCAAAAATAAGAAATGCAGTCATATCGACATTACCATTAGCAACTGGGAGATTAACCTCAAATCCGTATACATCCAGGTTCACACCGCAGCATTCCTTTGCATCGAAGCCGACGAAATATTTTACCCAATCGGGTGCTACGGTAGAACAAACAGTGGCCGCCGTCATTAAAGCTGCACCTACCCAATGGAATACCTCTAAAATCTTTGTAATAACCTTTCCAAGTTTGTTAATACCTTTCATTACTCATACCTCCAAAGTGTTTGTTGGCATAAGCATAGCGCAATTCTTAATGTTTGTCAATGGGTTTTTAATGTTATACATTAAACTATATATTCCGCACATTAAAAACAGCCTTTATCCTATTACAGAACAAGGGCTGTCGTTGATTATTATGTTTCCGCGTTACTGAAAATCATTTCAGCTTATGTAATAATCTCATTTTGCATTCTCTAATTTTTGATGCATATTTACTTGTCATAATAACACCAACTATCATCATCCCAAATGTTATACCAAGACACAATCCGCCCAAGAAGTTATCGGCATTATCTGTAAAGACTAGTATCATATAAATTACATCCGCAACAAAGCCGCCAATAAAAAGTTTGTTCATTCTTCTTGTTAATTTCAATTTATCTTCGTTACTAAACTCCGCAACTTTCAATACGGTTTCTTTCAATTCTTCTTTCATATTCTCGCTTTTCCTTTCTCCGTCAATGATTTCACGAAGGTCTACATCATAGAAGTCCGCAAGTTCAATGAGCATATCCAATTCAGGCATATTTCTGCCCGTCTCCCATCGAGACACCGTTCGAGAGGAAACAAAAAAATGCTCTGCTAGTTGTTCTTGGGTTAACCTTTTGTTTTTGCGAAGGTGTTTCAAAAACTCACCCGTTCTTTGCTGATTCATTATCACCACTCCTTTCGTAAAAATCATATCAAACATATAAAACGAATACCACGACACAAAGCGAGAAATGCCGTGGTATTGTGGTGGACACATTATGTCCTGTGTATTCTATTCGCAAAATTCATATTTGTTTAACTCAGAGTCTTATCCCTCATATCCCAATGAGCTTCCATTTCGGATGAGGCAACTTGGAATACTTCACACTGTTCACCTAACTTACATTTGCCGTTAGCAACTTCCGTGCAAGCCATACAAGATTTGCTATAAACCGCCCCATCACTCACATATGCCACTGGCCACAGACCCTTGTATTGCATATGTTTGCACATACCTTCTTCATACCAATATTTCCTAATCATAACTACTTCCATTCTTTCTTAAATTAAAATCATTATAGCACCGAATAATTTATTTTTCGACACAAAAAACAGGCCAACCGGATTGTATGAACCGATTAGCCTTAATTTTCAAGGTGCACGCAAGGTGCAAACCTACCATTTTTCTTCTCAAATCTTTTTAAATGCTCGTATAAATCCCTTTTGTCAGACAGTGCCGTGGCATCTACCCAATACCTCTCCCCTTTAAAATTCATTATACTTTTTAGCACTATTTTTAGCTTTTTCCACTGGATATTTTTCATTGTTTCTTTTTACTTTTTCCAGAACAATTTCATCCAAATCAAGTCCACACGCATCTGCCATAAGTACACAGTAGTTTACTACATCCGCAAGTTCTTCACGGATCTTATCCATTTTCCCTTCGCAGT
>JAZQUS010000114.1:0-14885 GCA_045631445.1 Eubacteriales bacterium | reverse complement strand
GGGCACTCCGTGCACCCGCTTATGAACTCAAACTAATTTCATTTTTGGCGGGAGGGAAAACCCCTCCCCTACGGATTTGTGCGTAGCCATTTTGCTATCAAAAACTCTATGTGCAGAGTAGCAAAGCGCGGTTTTTTCGTTTGCTTGCAAACGGAGAAACATTTGCGCCAAGCGCGTCAGAAGTGAAGGCGCACGATTTGCGCGGTCTAAATTATTACCCACCTATAAAAGTTTTTGCCAAGCTTTTTTCAAAAAGCGTCCTTTTTTTATCTTTGTAACCTCCCCGATAAATCAAAATTTGAAAATTTCGTTCACAGTAATTAATCCATCACAATCCGTCTATAATATATGTATATTTTTTAGATAATCGGAGTGAAATATGGAAAACAAATTCACCACAAAGGCACAAAATGCTCTTGCACTATCAGTAAGTATTGCTCAGGAGCTTGGTCACACCTATATAGGAAGTGAGCACCTTCTTATTGGACTTTTATCCGAGCGCGATAGTGTTGCCGCGCGAATGCTCAACAAAAGAGGAATCACATTGACAAAAATCAAATCGGAGATGAAAAGTTCAGCCGCCAATAGCGAAAAAACCATTCTAACTTCACGCGACACAAGTCCTTTGCTTCGAAAAATCATAGATAATTCCGCGCTTCTTTGCGAAAAAAATTCTCAGGAGCTTATTGGCAGTGAGCACCTGCTCTATTCCATTCTTTGCGAAAGTGATTGTCCCGCCACGCGACTGCTTGAGCAGAGCGGACTATACACACACGAAATGAAAAGTGATATTCTTGCATTTATAAGCTCTTCACAAAAGCCGCCGAGGACAACCGAAACCAAGCAAAAAGAGGAGAAAAGCGCTATTGAATCCTTTGGCAGAAATCTCGTTTCTCTTGCAAAAAGCGGAAAAATTGACCCCACGCTCTGCCGTGATAAGGAAACCGAGCGCGTTATTCAGATACTTTCGCGAAGAACAAAAAACAATCCCTGCCTCATCGGTGAGGCAGGAGTTGGGAAAACGGCGGTTATTGAAGGTCTATCTATGCGAATTGCAAACGGAACTATTCCTCCGCCGCTTATGAATAAAACGATTTTCTCACTTGATATTCCATCGCTCATAGCTGGCGCAAAATACCGCGGTGAATTTGAAGAAAGAATCAAAAAAATAATGCGCGAATGCTTGCAAAATCCCAATATCATTCTGTTTATAGACGAAATCCACACCATTATTGGAGCAGGCAGTGCAGAGGGGGCTATTGATGCGGCAAACATTTTAAAGCCCGCCCTCTCTCGCGGTGAAATTCAAATAATAGGCGCAACCACTATTAACGAATATCGCAAGCATATCGAGAGGGATCCCGCGCTTGAACGTCGATTTCAACCCGTAATCGTTAACGAGCCAAGCACGAAGGATGCCCAAAACATACTTTTGGGCTTAAAGCCACGATATGAGGCGCACCACGGACTTACAATCACCGACGAAGCAATCATTTGTGCGGTTGAGCTTTCTCAAAAATACATTAACGATAGATTTCTACCCGATAAAGCAATTGACCTCATTGACGAAGCGGCGTCGAGAGTAAAAATTCGAGGATTTTCTGCACCTGACGAAAAACATAGAATAGAGAATGAGATATCAAAATTGTGTGCCGAACGCGAAAATGCAGTTCTTTCAAGAAGATTAAAGGAGGCGCGCGAGCTTGGAAATAAAATAGGTGAGCTTGAAAAACGCGCGCAGGCAATTTCCAATTTAAGCAACGATTATTCCGCTAATTTGTGTGTCACACATGAAGATGTAGCTGAGATTGTTCGCGATTGGACGGGTATTCCAATTAGTAAGCTTGTTGAAGGTGAAAAAGAAAAATTGCTTTCACTTGAAGCCGACTTGAGATCGCAAATAGTCGGTCAGGACGAGGCAATTTCACTTGTGTCCCAGTCAATAAAACGCTCCCGACTCGGATTAAAAAATCCCAAGCAACCAACGGGCTCGTTTATTTTTATCGGTCCGTCAGGCGTTGGAAAAACCGAACTTTGCATCTGTCTTGCAGAAATACTTTTCGGCTCTAAAAATGCGCTAATTCGCTTTGATATGTCGGAATATATGGAAAAGCACAGCGTTTCAAAATTAATCGGTGCACCTGCGGGCTATATTGGTTACGGTGACGGTGGCATACTCACTGAAAAAGTTAGACGAAATCCATATTCAATCCTTCTTTTTGATGAAATTGAAAAAGCACACCCCGACGTTTTTAATCTATTGCTTCAAATACTGGAAGACGGCACACTAACGGACTCACAAGGTCGACACGTTAGCTTCAAGGAAACTATTATCGTGATGACATCAAATCTTGGTGCAGAGTTAAAGGATAGCACTTCACTTGGATTTTTTAGCAATCAAAATGAAAATTCGCGTGTGAAGGAACGTGAAAAAACAATAAAAAAAGCACTGGAAAATACCTTTAAACCTGAATTTTTGAATAGAATCGATGAAATTGTGATTTTTAATAGTTTAAGCAAAGAAAATCTCGCTAAAATTTGCAGTCAACTCCTAACATCCCTTTCTGAACGCATTTTATCACTTGGAATTGAGGTTGATTTTGATGATAGCGTTAAAGAAAAAATCGTAAACGAAGCATTTAATTCTCGTGCGGGCGCGCGTCAGCTTCGGCGCGAAATAAGACGGCTCGTTGAAAATCCGATTTCCAACAAATTGCTCGAAAATCAAGCAAAAGCGGGGGATAAATTCATCATTAGCTTAAACAAGGATGAGAATATAATTTTTGTTTAATATTTTCAGTCTTTTTCGAAACATAAAAAAGCACAGGGCATTCAAAATAACGCCCCGTGCTTTTTTATTTTTTATTCTTCTGCCGTATATCCCCATATAACCTCAGGAACTACGTTTTTATTCCAAAGCTGCGACCAACCTATTGGTTTCTCATCCGCCTCGCAATATATCTGAATGTTGTCGCAATATAGGAACAAATATGACCCCGTATATTCTAGACTCTTGGGAATAATAATACTTGATAGGGCGGTACATCCTTCAAACACTTGATATCCCAAAATCTTCACGGAATTACCCAAAACAATATTTTCAAGATTTATACAATCCTTAAAAACCTTGTCGCCGATATTTAACACTGAATTGGAAATAGTTATACTCTTCAGTTTTTTATTACTCACAAATACTTCATCGCCTAAATACTGAACTGATTTGCCCATTTGAATATTCTCTAAAGCATAGCAACCATAAAAAACACTGTTGCCAATATTTTTTACCGAATCTCCAATTATAACACTCTTAAGACGCCAACACCCCTTAAACGCAGAATCACTAATAGTTATCACAGAATCCGGAATAACTATATTTTCAAGAGATTCACATTGTATAAAAGCAGAACTACCAATATTAGTTACCGAATTTCCAATAGTTATACTTATTAGTGATCTACAATACGCAAAAGCATATGGTTCAATATCAACAACAGAATCCGGTATAACAACTCTCACAATATTTTTGTGTCTGAATGCATTTTCTGCAATGCCTACTACGGGCAATCCATTATAAACGGACGGAATAGTAATATTTACTCCTTCGTTTGCGCCCATACCCTTAACTATATATCCGGTTTCATCAGAATTAAGCTCATAAGTAAGTTCAACTTGACTATCAACAATCTCATATTTGGGAATATCAATTTCAGTTGTACCAAGATCCTTAATAGCACATATTATTTCGCCAACCCCTGAATCACTTTTTTTCGAAGGTATAATTATTATCTTAGTAAGATTAGAATTGTCAAAATACAAATAAACGGTTTCTTCTTTTGTATTTGCAAAATAATATCTTCCATTTTCGTTATAAATAAAATCTTCAAATATTAAGTCATATTCGGTCAAAGCCAAAAGAGTTTTGGGCTTATATTCGTCAAGATCTGCAACATATTTGCCATTGCTCTGCTTGGTTATTTTATATGAAATACCGTCCACGAGTGTATAATAAGTAATCTCCACATTTCCCATCACACTAACAGATGTTTTCATTGAACTATTAGTTGCCTTCACTTCAACCTTGCTTAATTGGGTTCCTAAAACGTTAAAATATGCGTTAATTGTATAGTTTTTAGCATTGGCAATCTTCCACCACTCTTCTTTGGTAACAGTGGTAATTGCATCCTCATCCGCATCATTGGGGTTTACCGTTCCCTGACCAATAACCGTATATTCTCCAACTTCAATGGTGGTTTTGCCAATATCGGTAATTTGAATTTGTTTAAAAATCTTATTGTCATATAACGAAAATTTGGCATGCGTAAGAACACCTTCTTGAAAATACAACTCACCCGAAATATAGTTATTAACTATTGTGTACGCTCTTTTTTCATCGTTATACGATACTTCATCAAAGGAAATTTTAGGCATATATTGATTAAAGCCCAGTTTTATCCATTCCTCAGAAACTGAATCATCAAATTCCGTTGCTATCCACCCCATTGATGATTTTACATAATTCAAACCGCTTTCAAAATCAAAAACTGAAATTTGAATATCATTTTGTATTTTGAACAGGCTATCCGCAGCCATAACAGTAATATGTTCATTGCCTTCTTTAATGTTTATCGTATAGTTAGTGAGCTGCATATTTTCATACCATTCACTCTCGGTGATTATTGCTCTCTTGAAAATAAGATCAGAAATATCACAAGAAGTAAATGGTAAAACAGCAAGCAGAGTAAGTAAGATTGGCAAAAATAAGGTTGTTTTTTTCATAATGCTTTCCTCCTTGAAAATCATTCTATACTATAAGTCAACTTTTTTTCAAAAAAGTGTAATAAAAAACAAATTTTTTTATTAATTTTATCATATTTTTATTTTTTTGTCAACTCTCATAGATATATCACATCATTTTTACACTTTTTTCTCAAAACCCCTTTAAATTTATTAAAATATATGATATACTAATATAATTAAGAGATATAAAATAAAGGAAAACATAAAAATGGCAGAAAACAAGAAGAAAAAGGGTGAATTATTGACAAGATTTTTGCCCTATTATAAAAAATACAAGTGGATTTTGGTGCTTGATTTACTCTGCGCGTCACTCACGACGGTGGTTGAAATCGTTCTCCCCCTCATCGCGCGCGAAATCACGGGTAGAGCCGAAACGGATATTGCTTCACTCACACCTAAATTCATTCTCACCTGCGGTATCATTTATTTGGTGCTTCGTCTCATCGACACGGCGGCATACTACTATATGGCATCAACCGGTCACGTAATGGGCTCAAAGATTGAAACGGACATGCGTCGCGATTTCTTTACGCATCTTCAAAAGCTCTCGTTCTCGTATTATGATAACACCAAAATCGGTACTTTGATGTCAAGAATTACAAGTGACCTTTTCGACGTCACCGAATTTGCTCACCACTGTCCCGAGGAATTCTTCATCGCAGGCATCAAAATCATCGCATCGTTCACAATTCTTTGCACGATAAATATCCCCCTCACTCTCCTCATCTTTGCGATAGTACCCGTGATGATTATTTGTATGACTCGCTTCAGAACAAAGATGAAAGAAGGATTTAAGGAGAGCCGCCGCATCGTCGGTGAGCTTAACTCACAGGTTGAGGACAGCTTGCTTGGTATTCACGAGGTTAAATCCTTTGCAAATGAAGAAACCGAAATCAAAAAGTTTGAAAAGAGCAACTCAAGCTTTCTCTCCGTTAAGAAAAAGGTTTATAAATACATGGGCGCGTTCCAAAGCTCAACAAGATTTTTTGACGGCGCGCTTTACATAATCGTCGTAGTTGCAGGCGCGTTCTTCCTTGCCGACGGCAAGATTAACAGCGCGGACTTCATCGCATTCATGCTCTTTGCAAGCATGCTTCTCAACTCAATCCGCCGCCTTGTTGAATTTACCGAACAGTTCCAACGCGGTATGACAGGTATCGAGCGCTTCTGCGAGATTATGGACATCGACCCCGACATCGAGGATAGCAAAGATGCCGAAGCAATCGAAAACGTTAAGGGGGACATCACCTTTGAAAACCTCACCTTCCGTTATAGCGGAACGGAAAAGAACGTTCTCTGCAAGCTCAATCTCCACGTCAAAGCAGGTGAAAGCGTTGCTCTCGTTGGACCTTCGGGTGGCGGAAAAACAACTCTTTGCGCCCTCATTCCCCGATTCTACGAGGCAAACGACGGCAGAATTTTGATTGACGGCAAGGAAATCAAAAACATCACACAAAAATCACTCCGCGAGCATATTGGTATCGTTCAACAGGATGTTTACCTTTTCTCAGGTAGTGTTCGCGAAAATATCGCATACGGCAAACCCAATTGCACCGAAGAAGAAATTATCGAGGCGGCAAAATTGGCAGGCGCGCACGATTTTATTCTCACTCTCCCCGATGGATATGACACCTATGTTGGTGAACGCGGTGTTAAGCTTTCAGGCGGACAAAAGCAGAGAATTTCAATTGCTCGCGTGTTCCTCAAAAATCCCCCAATCCTCATTCTCGACGAGGCTACAAGTGCGCTTGACAACGAGAGTGAATATCTCATTCAGCAATCCCTTGAAAAGCTCGCCAAGGGCAGAACAACATTTACCGTTGCTCACCGCTTGACAACAATTAAGAATGCCGATAGAATTTTGGTTCTCACCGAAAACGGAATTGAAGAAAGCGGCACTCACAAAGAGCTTATCGAAAAAGGTGGTCTCTATGCCGACCTTTACAAAATGTATTCATTTACTGATTAAGGAGTTAAAATGGAAAGAGCAAAGCTTGATAAAATTAAATATTATGCTCACGAGCAGAAGGTTCGCGAGTTAACTGAAGAAGAAAAGGCAGAACAACACGCGCTCCGTATGGAGTACGTTGCCGAAATCCGCGCATCCTTCGGCGCACAGCTTGAAAGCACGGTTGTTCAGTATCCCGATGGGTCTAAAAAGAAATTCACCGAGGTTGCAAAAAAGAAATAATGGCAATTTTGAAAGAAATTATTACTAATTCACCTGAAGAAACCGAGGCGGTCGGCTTTGAGCTTGCAGAAATGATTAGGAACGACCTCTCACTTCCCTCATTCGTGGCGCTCTATGGTGATTTGGGTGTTGGAAAAACCGCTTTCGTTCGCGGATTTACAAAGGTGTTTTCACCCTCAGCGCTTGTGCGTTCCCCCACCTTCGCGCTCGTTAATGAGTATCCAACCAAGAGTGGTAGACGCGTTTTTCACTTCGATATGTACCGCATAACCGACGAGGATGACCTCTATTCCATTGGATATTACGATTACCTTGACGACGGTTCAATCTGCCTTGTAGAGTGGAGTGAAAATATCCCCTACGCAATCCCTAATGAGCATATTAGGGTCGAAATTGCTAAAACTAATCTTGAAAAGCCTGATGAAAGAAATATTAAAATAATACTCTAATAAATTGGGATTTATCGGTGAAAAGATAGTTGAGAAAAGATTTAGGGGGATTTTGAAAAATCCCCCTATAACCCCAAAACTTTTTAATCGTGGGTATTAAATTAATCCGCGCAAATCGTAATGTTTGATTGAAATCAAACATTACATAACGATTTTGCTCATACATTCGCAAAATCTGTGATTTGCTAATGCCAAACGTAACCATTTTGCTATCAAAAACTCTATGTGCAGAGTAGCAAGGCGCGGTTTTTGTTGCATCTGTGCAACAAAAACGAGTGTGACGAGCGCGTGTGATTGCGAGTCACGCGCATTGCGCGAAATTTGTTTACCATAACACGATTAAAAGTTTTTTGCGAGCTTTTTTTTCAAAAAAGCGAAAATTTTTATCTTTGTAACTTCCCGATAAATCAAAATTTGAAGTATCAAACAATTCACAACAAAGGAGATCAATATGAAAATTTTATCTCTTGACTCAACCGCAATAGTATCGACGGTTGCGATAACTGAAAATGAAAAACTCCTTGCAGAGTTTACGATAAACAACGGTAACACGCACAGTGAAACCTTGCTTCCCATGATTGAGGCATCACTTAAGGTGTTGAAATTGACCGTTGACGACATCGACCTTTTCGCATGCTCGGCAGGTCCCGGCTCATTCACCGGTGTGCGAATTGGTGCGGCAACAATAAAGGGACTTGCCTTTAACAGAAACAAGCCCTGCGCACCTGTATCAAGTCTTGACGCACTCGCGCACAATCTTCTTTATGCGGAAGGTATCGTTTGCCCTGTAATGAACGCGAGAAGAAGTCAGCTTTACAATGCACTTTTCCTTTGTGAAAACGGAAAGCTCACTCGTCTTTGCGATGACAGATTGATTTCTGTTTTCGATCTTGAAGAAGAATTAAAAAAATATAGTAACAAAAAAATATATCTTTGCGGTGACGGTTACGATATTGCAAAAAATGCTTTTGCAACCGTTAAAACCGAAAATACCCCTCTCATTTCTCAATATCAAAGCGCATACTCTGTTGCACTTTGTGCGCTTGAAGCGGCTCATCAAGAACTTTTAACAACGGATATTGAGTTATCCCCTGTTTATCTTCGAGCTTCACAGGCGGAAAGAGAAAGACTTGAAAAATTAGAAGCAGAAAAGAAAAAAGAGGTATAAAAATGAAAACTATCGTACTTGGCGCCGATCACGGCGGTTTTGAACTTAAAAATATAATCAAAGCCCACCTTGAAAGCAAGGGATTTGAAGTAATTGACGTTGGCACAAATAGTGCTGATAGCTGCGATTATCCAATTTTTGCAAGTCACCTTTGCCAAAAAATTCAAAATTGCGAAGCAGAGCTTGGAATTCTCGTTTGCGGTACGGGAATTGGTATGAGCATGGCTGCAAATAAGCATAAGGGTATTCGCGCGGCTTGTTGCTCCGACACCTTCTCTGCTCGTCTTACTCGCCTTCACAACAATGCGAACGTTCTCTGCCTTGGCGCGCGTGTGCTCGGTCAGGGACTTGCCCTCGACCTCGTTGATAACTTCGTTAACGCCGAATTCGAAGGTGATAGACATATCAAAAGATTATCACTTATTGAAGATATTGAGAACGGAAAGTTAGTTTAATAAAAAATTATGTTCTTTTTGAAAAAAGAACCAAAAACTTTTTATAGAGTTGTCGTGGCAAGACTTCGCGCAAATCGTATCACGCAAGCGCGATACAAATCGATTTTCTCGCCATTTTAACAGGCGGCTCGAAAATCTATGATTTGCTACTACAAAGCATAGTTATATTGCTATCAAAAGAGCAACGTACCCACAAAGTAAATTTTAGAAAAACAAATCTTTGATTTGATTTTCGTAGTTTGGTCTATAAAATCCACGTTGAAAATTTATTTTCATAAGAGGATTTTAGAGAGCAAACCGATAAAACACTCGTGTTTTATCGAAATTTACGTCAAGTTGGCACAAACCCACGCGATTGTTTTGCCGCGCTTTTTCAAAAGCGCGAGCCCAAGCGGCTTAGGGGTTCCCAGAAGCGACATTTATGAGCTTTTGGGGTTTCCGTCTGGAGCGGTTTTTACTTCAACTAACTTCCCTACAAATCAAAATTTGAACGATAGGATATCATTCCAAGAAAGGAGTCCCGTATGAGCAAGATTATTCACAAAATAACCGACACAGTCCGTGCAATCGCGGGCAAAAAAGATAGAATACAGCCCACAAGTGCCGTAATTGTCGCATCGGGCAACTCCACGCGAATGGGTGGAATTTCAAAGCAGATGATGATGCTTGACAATATCCCCGTTGTAGCGCGAACAATTATGGCTTTTGACGAATGCGAATACATAGATGAAATCATCGTAGTTGCAAAGGCAGAGGAATTCTATCTTTATCAGGAATTTCAAAAAATATACCATTTCAAAAAACTAACTAAACTCGTTAGTGGCGGCGCAACGCGTCAGGAATCCGTTAAAAACGGTTTTGAAGCAATAAGCAAGGATTCAAAATTCGTTGCTATCCACGATGGCGCGCGTTGTCTTATCGCACCTAAAGATATTGAAAAGGTATGCGTTGCGGCATACAAATGCGGTGGCGCGACGGCGGCAACAAGAGCGGTGGACTCAATTAAAATTTCAAGTGGAAAGAATTTGTTCATCGAATCTTCTGCAAATCGAAATCACATATGGCTTGCGCAAACTCCGCAGATTTTTAGAACTGACATATATGAATTAGCTTTGCTAAAAGCTAAGGAAGATGGGCTTGAGGTTACTGACGACAATTCACTCGTTGAAAATCTCGGCGCAAAAATCAAGCTTGTTGAATGTGGCAGAAACAATCTTAAAATCACCACACCAGATGACATTCCCGTAGCTCTCGCAATTCTTAAATCAAGGGAGGAATCCAAATGAATATGAGAATAGGTCACGGATACGACGTGCATCGTCTTGTTGAAAATAGAAAACTCATAATTGGCGGTGTGGATATTCCGCATCATTTAGGACTCCTAGGTCACTCCGATGCAGACGTGCTTCTCCATGCTATAAGTGATGCCTTGCTTGGTGCTTTATCCCTCGGAGATATTGGAAAGCACTTTCCCGACACCGATGAGCAATACAAGGGGGCGGATAGTTTAGAGCTTCTTGCTTGCGTTTATGAACTTGTAAAGCAAAAAGGATACGAGGTTGGCAATGTTGACGCTACAATCCTTGCCCAATCACCAAAGCTCGCACCGTATATTCCACAAATGCGACTCAACATTGCGCGCGCACTCGAAGTTGAACTCGATGCGGTTAGCGTCAAAGCAACAACCGAAGAAAAGCTTGGATTCACAGGAGAAGAAAAAGGTATCGCAGCACACGCGGTGTGTATTGTATATAAAAACTAAAGCGCAAAAATTTACGGTATTTGACTATCGCACATCCGCAAAAATATACATCCAATCCGTAAATTTTCATACTAATTTTCACTATTATTTTATGCTAATTAAAACACTTTCGACATAAATTTCCAAAAAATGAAGGGAGAAATATTATGATCTACATAGCACCATCACTTCTTGCGGCAGATTTTGCCAATCTTGAAAAGGAAATAGAAAAGGTACGTCAAGCGGGCGCACAGTATTTGCACCTTGATGTTATGGACGGTGTTTTCGTTCCAAACATCAGCTTTGGACCGCCAGTTATAGAATCTATAAGAAAAAAATCAAAATTGTTTTTCGACGTTCATTTGATGATAAAAAATCCTCAAAGATACATCGAAAATTTCGTTAGAGCAGGCGCAGACCTTATTACTATTCACCTCGAAAGCACATCTCGTCCCAAGGATGCTATTCTTAAAATCAAAGAGTACGATATGAAGGTGGGGATTGCGATTTCACCCGATACGCCATATGAAGCCGTACTTCCCTATATTCACCTTGTTGATATGGTGCTTGTTATGACGGTTGAGCCCGGATTTGGCGGTCAGGCATTCATGCCCGAAATGCTCGCAAAGGTACGCAAGATAAGAGAATATGCAAATGCAAATCATATTGACGTTGACATTGAGGTTGACGGTGGTATAAACGAAAACAATGCAATTCTTGCGGTAGAAGCCGGAGCAAACGTTCTCGTTGCCGGCTCTGCTATTTTCCGTTCAAAAACTCCTGCCCAGATAATAAAGAAAATGAAGGAAGAGCCTATAGAACCCACTGAAGAAACAACCACTATCACCAAAACGTCAAGAACCACAAAAATAGTAAAACAAAGATAATACTTGACTTATCTATGTTTTTGTGATATACTTAATTGATAAAAATGATATGGAGGAATATATATGGAACTTGTAGAAGGAAAATATTTAGAATATAAAGATAGACCACTTGTTCGCGAGGGTAACACAATTTGCTATGGAGATAAAGCTGAAAAATGCTTCTTGCTTCTTGAAATTATGTCCTATGAAAAGGATGAAGCAACGGGTGAAGATCTCCCAGGCCAAATTCTTATTCAGGTAATTGACTCAAACGACCCCAACAAAATCCTCAAGCAGGGTAATAAAGTTGGTCTTTATGATGCTTTCTCCTTGGGCCTCATTTGGCTCGAAAGAGAGCTTAATGCAAAATAAAAGGATGACAAATATCCCCCAAACGCAAGTTTGGGGGATAAATTTATTTATTTTTATAAATCATTGTTTTTGATTTTCTTCGTCTTCTTCAGTGTTGGGAAGATATTCTTCTTCATCGACTGACATTGGATTGAAAATGAAAGTCATTTCCTGTCCGCAATTCACACAATATGAAGTTCCGCCTATGGATGCCCTTCCCACACAAGCTTCAGTTGTGGAATATCCGCAACTGCACGTCTTACTGTGCCTTCTTCCCGAGTGAGCCGTGTATGTAAACGTGTGCGCTTCGGTTAATATAATATGTCCGCAATCCGAACAATAACTCTTGTGATACGTATCATCCAACGACGCTTTAGTTACCTTATGAGATTGGATTTCACTGTGTCCGCAGTCGTTGCATTCTTTTTCGTGTTGGGTGGAATTTAAACTTGTACATTGATAATCAGTCATTTGATTTGCTCTATAACCGCAATCCGCACATTTTTCATAATGCAATGAATTTTTCACTCCGATACAAACGAAAACGTGTGATTTCGTTTCCGTGTAGCTGCAGTCATTACATATATACGAGTGGTTTGTGCCGGTTGTTTCATATCTACAACTATGGTCTATGGTGAGTGTTTTTAATGCAGAATAATACGGACCGGTAACGTGAGAGTTGCCATCATCCTGATATGCCGCAATAGCAATATCCAATTCCAATTTCTCACCGCATTTATATCCGCAATCCGATAACAATTCTTGCCATTCATCTAAATCGAAGCTACAAGAAGTTGTATTGATACCATTTTTTCTAAACACTTCTTCACCATCGTAATAAACAATAACAGAAAATAAGTTGTTGGGATAATACGTACTTCCGCCTTGTGCATTCCACTCTAATGTAACTGGGTCAGTTGTTGATGTACCTCCAATTGAGAAAGAAGAATTCCAACCAACAGTCATTTGATACTTTTCGAGATTCGTAGCAATCTCATATTGATATTCAGGATATTCCGCATAAAATATATTCATAAAATCAGAGAACGTGTATGTACCCTCTCTTGTACTTATATTCCAAAATGCTTCGTGCCCTAAAGATATTGTATCACCGCCATCATTGTTTGAATCAAAAATGTCCCATAAAACTTCAGCCACAGACAACTCACAGGATTCCCCTTTTCTCGCAAAATAATTCTCTATATTGATATTAGTTACGTTGTATGCATTATATGATGTATTAGCCACAGTATCGATACCTATTAATTGAGATGCATAATAATTTTGAGCCATCAATGCAAAAACAGTAGCCCAAGCTTCCGGCCAAGCCAATGTGTCACCTGTTTTCTTACAGTCATTCTCTCCAACAATCAACGATGGAAGATTAATATATTTTTTATATAAAATGCACTCAATATTGCAGTTTGTAAAATTATCTTTTACATAGTGATTCTTATAATGATCTGCCATGTTGTCATCAATATAATGCCCCTCACCCATACTATCACTTATATTCAATTCGTTTTGTATATGATGTCCATACTCATGCATAATTACATCCCAAGAAGAATATGAAGCTGGTTTTAATGTTGTTGCATTTTTCTTAAGTATGAATATAGTTGTGATATATGAATTGTAATAACACGAATCTGAATCAGCAGGGTATATTATCTGAACCCCATTGGGTATTTCATTCATCATTTCTTCAACATAATCACGTGCAACCAATGCGGCTTGAGCGATTTGTATTGCCTGACCTTCATCAGTATCCATATATATAGGATCCACATTCACAGTGGTAGTCGTTCCTGCAGAAACTTGAGTTGGATTCTTTTTATATATGTATCTATATTTACTACCAATTATAGGAGTATTAACCATTATATTTCCGTCGCCAGCAAAAACTCCTATATAGATGTTATCATTTACAGGAATTTCTGCAGAGAAATATCCCGAATCATTTGTGTATGTTGTAGCTATACGCCAATACACCCCTGCTACTTTTTTATATATTGCAACTTTAACATGTCGTAATGGATGAGTTGGTTCACTAGCCTTAGTAATATCGTTCTTCCAAGTCAATGTTCCGCAAATAGTTCCCTTATCCGGATTCAAAAAACCTCCTACTTCGGGTTGAGGATTAATAATATCTCCATTTATATCTTCATTTTGACAAGCGAATCCATTCCAAATTGCCTCTGCCTCTTCTAAAGTGTATATATTATCTTCCACAGCACACCCAAGATATCTTTCCAAAGCATTTTTGCTTGAATATTCACTTAAATACACTGTATCACCATTTAGATAAGTATATACCGAACTTTGTAGCACGGTGCCATCATCATAAGTTGCATAAACATCTAAAATCCCATATTCTTCCGTTGCTACTAAATCATATTCCATTGAACCTTGTTCAACCTCTGTAGCAATCAAGCCATCCGTTTCAATAGTATAATATTGTACACCGGTGTTATCAAATGAAACTCTTGCCGGAATAGATATATCGGTTATCGGACTGCTTATTGTCGGTGCAAGATTAATTCCCGTATCAATTAAAGGATCATTATCAAAGCTTTCACACAAATCTGTATTATTAGAATTTGCATTAGTTATTATTGACAAGTTGCATAAAAAAACAACATATCATTACAAATGAAAAAATTTTTATCATTACTTGAATTCTTTTCATATTTTACCTCCTTAAATATAGAAACAACCTTAAAAAATTGATAACACTATACTACTGATAAGGTTATAGTATTGTTATTCTTATTATAGTTAATTCCTATTGAACATATAATTTCAGGTTCTTCGTTTCTTAAAACATCGGTTCCGTATACATAAAAACAAATCATTCCTCTTTCTTT
>JAZQUS010000113.1:0-9985 GCA_045631445.1 Eubacteriales bacterium | reverse complement strand
TGAACCTGCGGCCTCTACCACCCCAAGGTAGCGCTCTCCCAGCTGAGCTACACCTAGATTTTCGACTTGTATATATTACCACATATTCAAATAAAAGTCAATAGATTTTTAAAATATTTTTTTAAAAATCTCAAAAACATTCGTAGTTATACCACAAGTCGATATTTATTTTTCAAAATGTAACGATTTCGGGCTCTTTTCCAAAGGCATAAAAGGTCGCAGTAACGTTCTGCATATAGAACACCTGCGTGTTTCCGTCATTCTCGTCATACATTGAACGGAGATTAGGATATGCATCAAGCATGGATTTTCTTGCTTCTACCCTGTCATCCTCAATAAGCTCACATTCTATGCGAATCCAAGCCCCATTCTTATATGCACAAATTTCCGCCTTGGGATTGGCAATAAGCTGTTTTGATGTTGGCTTTGCCTTGCCTGTTTGTATGTAAAGCTTATCCTCAAAAATATGCGCAGTACCAAAGGGACGAACTCTTGGTTGGTCTCCCTCAACTGTAGCAAGGTAATAAACACCTGCATTTTCCAAAAATTCACATACACGTTTCACAATTGTTCCTCCATATTATAATATCATTTCCATATAAGTTTTTTGTGGCACAAGCCCCATTTTCTCATAAAAACGAAGCGCGGATGTGTTGCAGCTCCAAACATTGAGTGTCAAATTATAGCAACCGCTTTCGCGCGCAAGCTTTGTTGCCGCATCATAAAGCTCTTTTCCAATATGCTTTCCGCGAATATTTTCATCAACGCACAAATCATCAATATAAAGTGTCTTAATATCAGTCAAAATCGAATCATCAATATGCTGCTGATAAATGCAGAAGCAATATCCCAAAACCTCATCATTTTCGTCAACATTTACAAGAATTGGACGATTTCCATCTTTAATCAAGGCCTTTAACTCTTCCTCAGAATATTTAGTTCCAACCTTAAAAATATCCGCCCTGCCCTTGTGATGCACTAAACAAACCTGCATCAACAAGTCAATTATTTTAGGAACATCCTTTTCCAGTGCGCGTCTAATCATTTTTTCTCCTTAAAAAGCTACCTAATCCCTTCCCATTCGTCCATAAATTCCAAAACAAATTGTTTCATATATTTATCGCGTTCAATGGCAATGCTTTTGGCTGTTTTTGTATTCATCAAATCGGTGAGCTTAAACAATTTTTCATAAAAATGATTGATTGTCGTAGATTCACTCTTAACGTATTCTTCTTTGGTCATATTCAACTGCGGTTTAATTTCAGGGTGATACATATGTCTGTTATGATTACCACCATAAGCAAAAGCGCGAGCTATCCCGATAGCGCCGATTGCATCAAGTCGATCAGCATCCTGCACGCATTTGCTTTCCAAGGTAGTTGGCGCAGAGTCATTAGCTCCAAATGAAATTTCACGAATAATTTGGCATATTGACTCAATCCTTATATCATCAACAGAGTTTAACTTCAAAAACGAACGCGCATTTGTCTGTTTTTCGTAGGTTTGCGGAGATATCTTTCTATCGTCCACATCGTGCAATAGTGCAGCAAGTTGCACCATTTCAATGTCCGCACCCTCACTTTTAGCAATATTGGTTGCCATATTGAATACGCGAAGCGTATGAAAATAATCGTGACCACTGTATTCATTTTCAAATTTATTTTTAACATAAGCTCGTGCCAATTCAATGATGTTCTCTTTCATTCTTAACCCCTGTTATTACTATTGCTTTTTCGCCTGCTTAAATAAAACGATTGCCTCAATATTATCGTAAATAAATTGTTGAGCATCCGAAGTAAAAAGAACAACGTAATATTGACCAAACTGACCGTTGCGCTCGTCAACAAAAATGCCCATCTCATTTCCCTGTATAGTAGGTTGCTTTCTCTGTTTGCCGTTTTGAAGCTTAACAATCTCAAGAAGCCCCACGCTCATAAGCCAATCATTAATTGACGCACCCGTGATTTTTTTAGTGGTTTCTTGATTGATATTACTGTTAAGATAATTGGCAATTTCGGTCACCGTTACCGCCTTTTCGGAAACAAGAAGCCTTTCGCGCTCACCACTCGTCAAGCGAAACTCCTGCTTACGAACTTTTGCGCTTTGATTTGTCACCGTTCCACCATTGTCGATAACCTGACGCAAAATATCCGACACATAGAAAAAGCAACGTGAAAGTCGTACGTTATTCGCAATATCCCCATCGGGAATTGGCGTATCGTCAATGGGATTTATACCGTTAGCCAACTTATCTATAAAAGATTTCGCATAAGCAATTTTTTCAAGCTCTGTCATATACGTTCTTCCTTTCACTTTGCTTTATTTAACATATCATAACATTCAAAGTGCCAAAAGTCAATCAAATCCAAACATTTTTTATTCGATAATAAATTTTTCACCTTCAAGGCGGTATTTCGCACAAATAGGATAAACGGTATTCCACTCTATTCTCTGCGCATCTGTACGCCACGCATGGAAGAATATAAGATTGTCCTCCTCAATAATAGAACAATGACCGCATCCCATATAATCTTCATTTCTTGAAAGAACAGGACTTTCCTGCTTTTTCCATGACGCAGGATTCATCGGGTCATCTCCAACAAGCTCAAGAAGTGCAATACAATAATGCTCCGTCCACGATCCCGAACCCGAATACGCCACAAATGTTCTACCCTGCTCAGAAAATGCAAACGGACCCTCGTTAATAAACGGTGAACCGTCAACCGTTCCCGTACCGCCAAGCTTTTCCCAATCGTATTCAGGACGCGAAATCATAACTCTTTCGCCTTCAATTTCGGTAGGAGATTTCAATTTGGCAATGTAAATATTTTGTTCGATATTTTCATCGCCCTCCCAACCTGACCAAACTATGTATCTTCCACTCTTGTGATCAAGAATATTTCCGTCAATAGCCCATTTGTCAGTCGGATCGGTAATTTTACCAAGATTTTTATAGGTTGCTAAAGGATTGTCACAACCGTTTGAAAGCACGTACATACGGTGATTGTGGTTGTTGCCATCATCACACGCAACGTAGATATAGCAAACCCCATCAAGAATATGAAGCTCGGGAGCCCACACCTCGTGTCCCCATTCTTCACTTTCAGGAGTCCAAACAAGATGGGACTCTGCATTTTCAAAGCCCTCAATGCTCTCCGACTCAACCATGTAAAGTCGGCTATCTGCGGCATAAAGCCAATAATATTTGCCATTATACTTTTTAAGCGCAGGATCGCGACTCTGCGTTCCTTGAGAATTACACAAAATTTTCATAATCAATCTTCCTTTTCTTCAAATTTCATTTTTTGAGGAATTATATTTAGCCAAACCTTTTTCTTTCCAAAAATTGTAACATCCTCGTTAGAAATAAAGGACAAATACCCCTCAATTCCCTTTATTGCAACGTGACAAAGCTTTTTACCGTTAATAAATTCTTCATCAAGGCAACCTGCAATGCGAACAGCACATTTTCCCCTTTCATAGGAAAGAACAAAAGCATCTTCATCAATTATCACATTTTTGCTATACGAAGGGATGCATTTATTCAATTTAATACGTTTGCCAAGCATCTCAAATTTGCCGCTTGGGGCATCGTTCACTCGAATATTTATTTTGTTGTGAATAGGATAGTGGCAAGTCAACCTTTTATCTCCATCAAACAAAATCAAATCCTCAATTTTATAGTAAAGACGTATTTTCTCGCCTTCCTTCAAATTTGTTTTTTTGTTCAAAATAAAACTCTGTTGAGATATTGTCAAAATAACGTAATTGCCACAGTTTTTTGTCACCTCAAAAACAAGCGCAAATCCGTCATTCACCGTGGTTTTACTGAATTTTTCAACCTCCAAAACCACGTCAATATCTTTTTTAGTGTACAAAAGTCGACTTAAATATTCGTCATTGAGTTTAATTTCTTTGTCAGCAAATGTAAGGCTACCGCCATTCAAAACACCGCAAAGCTTAAGTTGAGCAGATGAAACACCTATTCTTCTTCCCTTTTCATCAAATTCGGGAACTTCCGCATCATCCATAAGTCCCATAAGCTCTAAAACAAATGAATGCTCCGGATATTCAAGCAAAAAATCCTTCGGTGCAATTTGCAAAATTACTCCATCATGCATAACAGCTATCCTATCGGCCAAAAACAAAGCTTCCCTTGTGTTATGTGTAACGTAAATAAATGTGGAATTTGGAAGCATATGTTTCATTTGCTTGATAGCCCTGCAATACTCCCATCTTGATTTTTCATCAACACTGCTAACCGGCTCGTCGAGTAAAACGAGCTTGCTTTGTTTTATCAAGGTTTTAGCAAGTGAAGCCCTTTGCTGCTCACCGCCACTCAAGTGTTTGGGCAAAATATCCGCCACATGCTCAAGTCCAAAAAGCCTTAAAGTGTCCATAACCTTATCATAAATAGCTTTTTCATCCTCTCTTGCTAGCTTTAAAGGAGTTGCAAGATTGTCAAAAACAGTCATATGAGGATAGAGCACGTATTCTTGAAAAGCCATCGAAACGTCCCTTTTTGATTTTGGAATATTTTCCGCCAATATCCCATCAAAATAAAGCTCACCTGACGAAAGCTCCTCAGTCCCCGCAAGAATTTTCAACAAAGTCGATTTACCCGCACCTGATGCGCCAACTATAACCAAAAATTCACCGCTTTTGACACGAAGTGAGGAATTTTTAAGCGCGTATTCGCCATCCTTATATACTTTTGTTAAATACTTTGCATCAATATTGCTCATCGTTCACTCTCTCAAAATCATTTTCTGTTTCGTTTGTATCAATAATTTCTTCAACACCCTTAGAAATTTCTAAAGTTTCTTTGCTTTCATATACCCCATATGAAAGCCCCTTTCCGTAAAATTCAGGATAATCCTTCTTGTTAATAATTCTATCAAATGTGTGTTGACACATCAAAAACGGTGGAATTATTAATAAACCAATAAGCAATCCAAGTAGAAGCAAATAAACTAACAAAACCACAATAGCAAAGTCAGTAATAAACAAAATTGCAATGGGCAAAAGGGATAAAAGTATCACACCCGTTGCCAAAAACAAATCCGCCAAATAAAGCTTGAATGCTCCCACAAAAAGTTGTTTAAGTGTAACGTTATAAAGTGATGCCATGCAAGCCGCATACACCGTGTAACCAATAACCAAAATTAACACGAAAAAGCATACAAAGATTCCGAAAACCACCGAATATGAGCTGTCAAAAACACGGTAATAAAATCCTAGCCAATTCATCGCATATCGAATCAAGACATAAACCGTTCCCCATAAAAAGCCGATAAAAGCGAGTTGCTTTCCACTCGATTTTATTCCCTTGATAAAATCCGTAATAAAAATCAATGGATCACTCCAAGCAAGCTTTCTCAATACGTTAAGTCCGCCCGAAAGCCCTAAAAACGCAAGTGCCCACAAAGGAATTGCCGTAACGTACACCGTAAACCAATGCTCCACAAAATGAGTTATTCCCTCATTTGCAGGAAGCCCAAAAACAAAATTCGTGTAGTTCAAGGTAAGTACGTTCCACACAATAAGCGGAACAAAAAACAAAGCAATCAAAAAATGGTTTTTATATATTTTCCAAAATTTGTTTTTTATCAAATATGAAAACAGCTTTTTTCTGTTTTTTGGTAGCTTGTCATATGAAAAATCATTTTCAGAAGGAGCACCCATAACCAATCGCTCCACTATGCCCTTTTTTCTCATTTTTACCTCTTAAACATCTCAAATATATCATAAATTATCTGCAAATCAACGTCAACGTTTGCGTTTATAAGCAAATAATAGTCTTCATTCATTAATAAACCAATCGGCTTTCCATCAATATAGAGCAACTCACCCTCAAAGCCATCGGTTTGTAAGGGCAAAAACATATCAGTTTCATAATATTTTTTTGCCATTTCTTCATTCATAATAAAAATATCGCAATTATAGTATGCACTTGTTGACATAGTAACGTCAAAATAAATATCCTCGGGATGACGTCTTGATAAAACGACCTTATCAATTCCTTGTTTTACACCATAATCATTAATCTGCTTCAACGTGTCATCCGAAAAAGAATATTCACCGTCAGTTGTTACAAACCAAATTTGCACTTCTTTTTTGTCTATGTTCTCTAAAGTAACGTAAAAAACCGCCGTTACAAGTGTCACTATCAAAAAAACTATCGCAATAATCTTAGGACTCAATATCCTCTTTATTCTTGCCGTAGTTATATTGTTATCCATCTTCATATTTCTCCTAAATCAGTAAGAAATCAATCAATAATCTCCCACTGATAAATATAGTTACCAACGCATAAAAGGTGGTATTTTTTCCCCTCTAAAAAATGCGCTCTGTTTTGTTTGTGAATTAATAAATTCGTTTTTTTGTTTGATGCTATGAAAACATAAACATCAAAATCATCTTCATCGCTTGAGGATAATAAGCTTTCTTCAAATATGCCAACAAAATCCTCGCCTTTTCCACTTTCAATACTGTCTAAAAACATTCTGCGTTTTTTTAGAAAACCGTATTTTATTTTCCAAAATACTATAGAAAACAAAACAAAGAAAAACAACAAAATGAAGAATATAGTCGAAAGAAAAATATTATTTTTTATAAAAATACAAGCAAGCGCAATAGTAACAACTGCGCAAAGCACATAAATAATATATCGAAAAATCAATTTCTTCTCTCTTGCACATATTTTCTCAATTTCAGAAAAATCATAAATATTATTCATAATCCGCCATCTTTTCAACACTGAGTACGCCGTCCTTAACATTGAGCTTTGCAATGCGCGCCGTACGACATTCCTCACTCAAATCGTCACTCTTATCCCTGCCGTGATAAACGATGTACCACTGTCCATCAACCTTTATAGTGCTGTTGTGTCCCGTACCAAGCTCAATTTCATCCGAGCAAAGCAAAGGACTGTATGTATTATCGTCAGGATATTTCAAAAATTCTATTTTTTCAAGCTCGGGCGTATTTGCCTTTGCCCTGCTGTATCCAACGTAGTAGGTATTATTTTGATAGCAATTACCTGAAAACAATAAATAATACCAACCGTCATCATAAAAGAAATTAGCTCCCTCAATGGTATGCCAATGCTCACCCATCTTAAATCTGTTTCTGCAAAAAATTTCCTCATCAAGAGTAGGAATAACAACCGTTTTGGGATTTCCCTCAAGCTCTGTAGCAGAAATCATTTTATCCAATACTATCTTTGTACCAACGCGCTCCAAGGTATGATCGTTCACAGAATAGAATAAATGATTTCCACTTTCGGTAAATGCAAAGTCCGCATCAATAGAAAATGGTGCCGCAAGGTCATTTTGGTAAACAAAAGGACCTTCGGGCGAGTCTGCAACTGCAACCTTCAAGCACTGCGTGTGAACGTCATCACTTGTTTTCGGCATGGACGAATAATACATATAAAACTTACCGTCAATCTTTGCCACGCAAGGAGCCCAATACTGACAAGAATCGTCCTGTGCGCAAACAACACCCAAATGCACGAAATCAGAAAGCGTATTCGAAGTGTAGCAATGTACACCGTCACCACCCGTGCAATACAAATAATATCTTCCTCCATCGCTAAAAATATATGGATCTGCTTGATATTTTCTTATATTAGAGTCATTGGATTTAATTAATTTCATATTATCCGTCCTTAAATATCATTTTAAATAAATCCAAGACGATTTGCTCTAAGACAAATCGTCTTGGATAAGTAATCAGTTATTAGTTAACGCCTAATGACTGAAGCTTTGCAGCCACCTCATTTTCACCGGAAATTACATTGTAATTCTTAACGCGAATACCCATATTAAATACAAGGCATCCACCAACAACGTTCTCACCTGTCAAGCCACGAAGATTGGTTGCAGTATCAAAGAGCTGATCGTTTACAAAGAAATAGAAAGTATTGCCAACGCGAGCGATAGCGAGCTTTGTATAGTTACCGTTAGTATATGAAACGTCAAAGCTTCTAACCTTTTCCGTTGTATTCCAGTCATAGTCACTGTTGTCCTGCTTTCTCTGAGTATAACCAACCGCCTTGTTGTTAAAGCCACCGGCATAAGCAGAGTCAATATAGAAGAATGTGCTACCTGATTTGGATTTTAATACCAAACCGAATTTAGGATAGTTTTCTAATCCACCGTGCCACATTCTATAAGGTTCATCTTCGGTAATGGTCAATTCTGCTTCAAAGTAGAAGTTATAGCCCTCTGCGCCCTTGAAATATGCGAACTGATCACCGGGAGCAGTGTTTTCAATATAAGCATTTTCCGAGCCATCGTCAGTTGAAAGATCACCGTAGCCCCAAGTTGTGTTAAAGTCACCTACTGTACCAACGCTCTGACCCTCGCTGTGCTTAATATACTCAACGGGATCAGGATTTTCAAATGAATAAGCATCAAACTTTGTTACAGGAGCAGGATTTCTAACCTCTCTACCCATAATCATAATTTCACCGATAGCAACGTCGGGCAAGTTAGCAGAAAGATTAATGCTAATCTCAATTTCCATAACGGGCATTTCTTCAAATTCAAGCATAATAGCACCGCCTGGGTACATTGTTGAACGGGAGTCAGAGTTCCAAGAATAGTTAAATCTAACGTTCTTAGCTTCTGCCCAAGCATAACCGTCACTTGTTTTGTACTTCAATTTAATGCTATTAATAGAAGGAACAGAAAGATTGTAATCCAAGCTATTGTAAATCAAAAGTGAGCGCACGTTCTTCCAATCATCAAACTTAAAGTTGATTGTTGTTTTTGTCAAAGAAGAAACTGTCTGTGTCTTAAATTCATTTACAAGGTCTGTCTTATGAACCTTATATACGCCGTCAGTAAGATACTTAACGTCACTGTCAGCAGCTACATGAGAAGCAGTTACGCTAGCAAGAGGTGCAAGGTTTTCGTAGCCTGAAACTGCTGCGGGCAATGGCTGATAAGAATATGTGGGGCCATTAGTATGCATAACTGTCTGACCCTTATCGTTCTTAACGAACTTAACCTCGTCAACCGCAAGTGCTCTACCGTTTTGGATAGTGGATCTATCAAGGAAGGTATGATAAGCAATCATAAGCTGATCTCCGCACTTAATAAAGCAATGGTGACCTGCGCTCGCAAGATTTTCCCAGTCACTTTCGGTGTAAAGAAGTGTGCCTCCGTCCTCAGGCGCAACCTTTGTGTAATCTCCAAGAGGAGATGTAGCAAGTGCCTGTCTTACCTGATAGTTAGGACTTGTGTAAGGGTAAACGGAATATGTCATATAATAAGTTCCATCGTAGTAATATACGAAAGGACCTTCATTTACAGTTGCCTGTTCATTTTGACCCTCGTCGGTATCACCAAACTGAACACCGCCACCTGCCATTTCATCCTTCAAATCAGTAACCGTTGAGTTAAAGATAGATGTAAGCTGTGTAAGTGTTGAATAATCGGGTGTGAACCAGTCCTTCATCTTAACGCCGTAAATTTCCTGATAAGCTCTTCTGCCCCAATCCTGGAATGCAGAGAAATACAAATACTTATCACCTGTTACAGGGTCGATAAATGGGTGAATATCAATTGTGTGGTTGTTAATACCTTCACGGTTTGGAAGAATTGATGAAAAATCGTAAACGGGCTGACTCTTTGAAAGAGTTTTTCCATCAAGATTCTTTGTGTCATCAAGACATTCAAAAGGACCGTAAGGAGTTGTAGAAACTGCAACACTCATATAGTGTCTGCCGCCCGCATGTATGTTCTGCGCACTATAGAAAATATAGTAAACGCCGTCATCATACAAAACCTCGGGAGCCCAGTGGTTGTTGATTGACCAAGATTCAGAGAAATCAGGTTCAAAAGCAACACCAACATATTCCCAGTTGGTCATATCCTTGGAACGCCAGCACTGGAAGCCGTGGCACTGAATAAGGTCACTGGTACCGTATGCGTAGAAGTAACCTGCTCCATCGCCTTCCTCAACGTAAATAAGT
>JAZQUS010000112.1:0-14412 GCA_045631445.1 Eubacteriales bacterium | reverse complement strand
GGTCGCTTTTGAAAAAGCTCCGCAAAACTTTTAAATGTTGGGGATTAATTGAAGTCGCGCAAATTGTTCCAACGAGTTGGAACTAATGATTTTTCTCGTCACCTCGAAAAATCCAATTTGCTAATACAAACTATAGCCATTTTGGTATCAAAACGGCTATATGTAGAGTAGCAAAGCGCGGTTTTTTCGTTTGCTTGCAAACGGAGAAACATTTGCGCCAAGCGCGTCAGAAGTGAAGGCGCACTATTTGCGCGGTCTAATTTAACACCCACGATTAAAAGTTTTGCGGAGCTTTTTCAAAAGCGACCTTTTTATCTTTGTAACTCCCCGACAAATCAAAATTTAAAAGATCGAAATAAAACGGGCACGATTGCTCGCGCCCATTATTACTATATGTTTTGCTTTATCTCAACTCTGCCTTCTGCCCTCTCATCATCCACGATGATTTCACCGATGGAGTCGGCTTTGACATAGCCGGAATAAACGTTTTTAACGGACGTAATTTCACCAACAATATCCGCCTCAACCTCGCTTTTTTCAAAACTGAGGTCACAATCAATCATCGTGCAATTAATAAGCTTCAAGCCCTTGCAATAGCAAAGCGGTTGCGTACCGATAATCGTGCAGTTTTCAAACGTTACGTTTTCGCAATACCACGCAAGATATTCACCCTTGACAACGGAATTTTTAACCACAATATTTTTCGCATGCCAAAATGCATCTTTTGTATCAAAATTACAATCCTCAAACGTGGAATTTTCTATGTATTGGAACGAATATTTCCCCACGAGTGAGGAATGCTTCATATTGAGATTTGTTGCCTGAAGCATAAAATATTCACCCTGAAAGCTTGTGTTTTCAACATCAATGTTATGCGAAAACCAACCAAATTCAACGCTTTTTACGTCCGAATCGGTTATTTTAATATTCTTGCACTCGCGAAGTGCCTTAATTCCATGAAGCTTAGAAAATCTAATGTCGATATTATCTGAATACCAAAGTGCAGCGCGGCAAAGCTCGGTCATCTCGCAATTTTCAAGTAAAACGCCATCATCGTGCCACAGCGGGTAACGAAGATTGAAAAATACCTGATCACACTCAATGTTTCTTCCTTCCTTAAGCGCACTTTCTCCGTCTTCAATTCCGTCAAATGAGCATTCAACAAGCTCTACTCCGTCAACACCGTAAAGCGCGCGCTCCTCTCCGAAGCGCTCCCTTGTATATAATCTCTTGTCTCTCACGTTTTCACCTCACAGTCAAATACACATTTATCATATCATATTTTTATATATTTTTCAACAGTTTATTGACTTTTTATTTCTTTTATAGTATTATTAATATGAATTAATATGCTCACTAAAGGCGGTGAAGAATTTGAAAATCAACAAAGACTTAAAAGGGTGGTTATATCTTGCCCCCGCATTCGTTTTTATTGCGGTTTTTATGATATATCCCCTTATCGACGTGCTTATATATTCCTTCGAAGAGGGCTATAATTTTGCGTCGGGCAATTCCTTTGGAATAGGACTTTATAACTATCAATACGTTCTGCGCGATCCTTATTTCATTCAAGCGCTCAAAAACACCTTTGTTCTTGTGGCAATTACAGTGCCCACGTCAACAATACTCGCGCTTATAATTTCACTTGGACTTTCCAAAATTAAATTTATCAAAAAAGCATATCAAACGATTTTCTTCCTGCCCTACGTTACAAACACCTTGGCAGTCGGACTTGTTTTTATGATACTTTTCAACAAAACCGAATACACCGACGGTCTTGTCAATACGCTCATCACCTCGCTCGGTGGCAAGGCTATCGACTTTATCGACGGTCCTCATTGGGCTAAAATGCTTGTGCTTTGCATTTATACAATTTGGATTGTAATGCCCTTTAAGATTTTGATTTTCACATCCGCCTTGGCTTCCGTTGATAAAACCTATTATCAAGCGGCGGCAATCGACGGCACTCCCGAAAAACGAGTTTTTTGGAAAATCACACTCCCAATGATTTCCCCAACCATAGCATATCTTACAATAACGGGCTTTATTGGGGCTTTCAAGGCATATGGCGATGCGGTTGCTCTCTTTGGCACCGAGCTCAACGTTGCCGAGATGAACACCATTGTTGGATATGTTTACGATATGCTCTACGGTGACGGAGGCGGCTATCCCTCCTTCGCGTCCGCAGCGGCAATCATTCTTTTCTGCATCGTGCTAACAATCACTTGCATAAATCTCATCGTTAGCAAAAAGCACGTAACGTACGGAAAGTGAGGTGCAGAGAATGAACGAATATAAAGCAATTAAAAAACAAAGCAAAACAGTAAAAATCCTTAAAAAAACGGGGATTTATATAGGCCTCTCGCTTTGGGCAATAGCAGTTTTGTTCCCATTCTATTGGATGCTCCAAAACTCTATAAAAAGCTTTTCGGAATATAACTCCGAGTCAGTTCCGAAATTTTTCCCCGCCAAAATCGTATTTGAAAATTTTAAGACCGCCTTTACTGCAGTTCCACTTTTCAAATATCTTTTAAACACACTGTTTTTTACAGTTGCAACAACGTTGATTATGCTCGCGGTTATCATTCTTGCCGCATTTGCCTTTGCGCGCCTTGATTTTAAGGGCAAAAATCTTGCGTTCACGCTTATGCTCTCACTTATGATGATTCCAAATGAGCTTGTTATAATCACAAACTTCGTAACTATAACAAATATGGATTTGAGAAATACCTTTTTGGGACTTATTCTCCCCTCAGTAACCTCCATTTTCTATCTCTATTTGTTAAAAGAAAATTTCGCGCAAATCCCCGATGAGCTATATCTTGCCGCACAGGTCGACGGCTCAACGGATTTCAATTATCTCATTAAAGTAATGGTTCCCATCTCTAGTCCCACAATCGTAACCATTCTTATTTTAAAGGTTATCGAATGCTGGAACTCATATATTTGGCCGCGCCTCATCACCGACGATAAAGCATATTTCCTCGTTTCAAACGGAATTCAGGAGATTCGCGAAAGCGGATTCGGACGTGAAAACGTTCCCTCCATGATGGCTGCGGTTACGGTAATTTCACTCCCCCTTATAATCTTGTTCCTCATTTTCAAAAACAGAATTATGGAGGGTGTTTCAAGAGGAGGTACAAAGGGATGAAAAAAATAATTTCCTTGTTTCTTCTTTTAGCAATGCTTCTCTGCTCCCTCTCCCTTTTTGCCTGTCATAAAAAGATTGCTATGAATTCACTCCAAATCCCAAATGAATTTGATGAATCAAAGCAATATGAAATTACCTTTTGGGCAAAAAATGAAAACAATGCTACTCAACGTGAGGTTTATGCAAAGGCAGTTGAGGATTTTCAAAAGCTTTACCCAAATATCAAGGTAACGCTTCGAAATTTCACAGATTACGGTGAAATTTATAATAACGTAATCACAAATATTTCCACAAACACAACTCCCAATGTGTGCATAACCTACCCCGACCATATAGCAACCTATATGCAGGGCGAAAACGTAGTCGTTCCGCTTGAAGAGTTGATGCAAAATAAAAAATACGGTCTTGGTGGCTTGGATTTGAAATTCGACTCACCTACACTCGAAGAAATGGTACCAAAATTCTTGAGTGAAGGTAAAATAGACGGAGTTCAATACGCGCTTCCCTTCATGCGTTCAACCGAGGTATGCTATGTAAATAAAGATTTTGTAGAATCTCTCGGCTTCACACTTCCCGAAATTCTCACTTGGGATTTTGTTTGGGAGGTTAGTGAATACGCGCTCGCACTTGGTAAGGATGCAAACGGCAATTACATTGCCAACGGTCAGAAAACTCTCATTCCGTTCATTTATAAATCAACGGATAATATGATGATTTCAATGTTAAAGCAACTTGAAGCGCCATACTCCAAGGAAGACGGCACTGTTGAAATTCTCAACGATACGACAAAATCACTTCTTTATGAGATTGCCGACCACGCCAAAAGCGGTGCATTCTCAACCTTTAAAATCTCAAGTTATCCCGGTAACTTTTTGAATGCAGGTCAGTGTATTTTTGCGATAGATTCAACCGCAGGAGCCACTTGGATGGGCGCAGATGCCCCATTGGTTGATATCCCCGACGATAAGAGAGTTGAATTTGAAACCGTCGTTATGGAAATACCTCAGTTTGATACAGAAAACCCAAAAATGATTTCCCAAGGTCCTTCTCTTTGTATCTTCAATAAGGAGGATAGCGGTGAGGTTCTTGCATCTTGGCTTTTCGCACAATTCTTACTTACAAATGAGGTACAAATTGCCTATTCTCAAACCGAGGGCTATGTTCCCGTAACCTCCAAGGCACAAAATAGCGAGGAATATCAGGACTATTTAAACCGCGCAGGTGAGGATAATAATCTTTACTACAAGGTGAAAATAGACTCTGCAAAATTGCTTATTGAAAACACAGAGAATAGCTTCACAACCCCTGTTTTCAACGGATCAGCTTCTTTGCGCGATGCCGCAGGAAATCTTATCGAACTAACAGTAAGCTCCGCAACCAAAAATAGAGTTATCAACGAGGATTTTATGGAGCTTCTCTATTCGAGAGTAGTTTCACTTCATAAATTGGATCAAATTCAAGTAAAGGACGAACCCCAAAAGCAAGAAATTGGTCGAATGCCAAAGGAATCCCAAATATTACTTGGATCATTAGCTGTTATTTGGATTGGAATAGGCTCATACTTTGCTTACTCATTTGTTAAAAAGAAAAAATCAATAAATTATTGACATTTTTATAAAAGTGTGTATAATAATAGGTGAAAAAATCTATTTTCTAAAGGAGAAAAGAAAAATGAAAAAAATTATTTGCTTGGCACTCGTTTTGGTTATGGCACTTGCAATCGTTGCTTGTGGCGAACCAACCACTACAGACCCAACAACACAACCATCAACACAGCCCACAACCAGTTCAACAGTTAAACCCGATAAGCCCGACGTTGAAGATACAACAACAAAGAGCGAAGGCGTTATGACTTGGGAAGAATACATTGCTGCTGAAAACGGCTCAAAGGTAGTTATCGAAGCATACGTTCAGGGACATCAGTCTTGGTGGAATAACCAAATCACCGTTTACGCTCAGGACGGCATTGGCGGTTACTTCCTTTATAACTTCCCTTGCTCCGAAGAAATGGCAAATCAGCTTGTTCCCGGCACAAAGATTCGTGTTTATGGATATAAGGCAGAATGGGCAGGCGAGATTGAAATCGTTACCGACGATCTTGATCCCGATTATGCAAGAATTGAAATCATCGAAGGCAATTACGTTGCAGAGCCCGCATACGTAACAGACCTTCTTGGTAAGGATGAACTCGTTAACTATCAGAACATGCTTGTTAAGTTCGTAGGTCTTGAATTCGTATCCGCAAGCTATAAGAACGACGGTGGCGACGATATCTACGTAACAGTTAAATACAACGGCGCTGAATATAGCTTCTGCGTAGAAGTTTACCTCACAGGCACATCTACAGAAGTTTACCAGAAGGTTGCAACTCTCAAAGCAGGTGACATTATCGACGTTGAAGGCTTTGCATACTGGTATAACGGTATCAATACACACATCACAAGCATCACAGTTAAATAATCAACTTAACTAGATAAAACCGCGAGTTTAAAGCTCGCGGTTTGTTTTTTGTTTGTAATGCAAATTTGGATTTATAGGGATGTTAGTGTGAAACAAAAACCCTCTCCGTCAGGCATTCGCCTGCCACCTCTCCCCGAGTGAGAGGCTTGAATATATCAAAATTCACTACCTAAATGGCTCGCCCTTCGGGAGAGCTCCGCGTTAGCGGTGAGAGGGGTGTTAACACAAACAAACTCCCCCATAAACCCCAATTTGTCAAAAACTATTTCCTTTTTGGGTTGTTTGATAGTCCCAAAATATAATCAACGGAAACGTTGTAAAAATTCGAAAGCTTAATGAGTATATCCGTTGGTATATCTCTCTGCCCTAGCTCATAATTACTATAAACCTGCTGAGAACAATTCAAATTATGTGCCATTTCTTTTTGAGTAAGATCGTGATCCTCTCTCAAATCCCTTATTCTTTTATACATCATATACCTCATTATTGACGATTTGTATAAAAATTATAACAAACCGCAAAATGCGGTATTGACATTTACTGCAAATTGCAGTATAATAAACTAAATCCGATATGTTTTTACCTGTTTCTACAAATATATTGGATTAGTAATATTATATCAAAGGAGTTCTAAACTATGAAACAAAACAAACTTCAATTCATTATTCTCTGCGCTCTTGCAGGAATCTCGCTTATTTTTAGTATCATTTGCTTTACTTTGCCTGACGGTACAAACACACCGGCAAAGCAATATGGTGGCGATGCTTATACCGGCATTCAAAACGCAGCTGCGGCTACAGCAAGAAATGTACTTGATTTGAATAAAACCGTGTCAACAATCGCAGGTCTTGTCTTTATTATGGTTGCACTTTTCGTTGGATACAAAGCTTTTTGCTTGTTTTGGACTGAAAAGCAAGAGTTTAAAAAAACTTATGATTTGGAAATAAATAATTAATTCATAGAAATAAGCCCACGCGATAAATCTAGTGGGCTCATTTTTTTATTTCTTTTTTCTCAAATTCAAAACTCTAACGATTGCGGGACAAAGAACGATATTAGTAATCATTTCAAACAAGAAATTACCGCCCACAAGACCTAAGAACATATATTCAATGGTGTTCTCAAAGCCCATAGCAAGTCCCCAAGCTTCAACCGTTTTAAAGAAGAACAGGAAGCATCCGATAAGGAAGACACCTGTGTTCACGATAGGACACACGATAGCCGCGGCAAAAACCGCAAGATACTTGTTCTTTTCTTTGAGTAGATTGTAAACGAGTCCTGCACAAAGTCCGCAGAGTGTACCCTTTGTCAGAACCGTAATAACAGTTCCAATGGCATTAACGGTCAAAAACGCAGCTGCGTCACCGTTAAGAAGCACTACCATACCGAATACAAATCCAAGCCACGTGCTAATCTTCGGTCCGCACATCGCAGCGCCAATTACGATTGGCATAAGCACCAAGCTGCACTGAAAAGGACCAAGTCGCACAATAGCACCCATAAACTGCAAAATAACCACCAAAGCGGTCATAAGTGCAGCAAGCACCAAGGTCTCGGTTGACATTCGTTTGTTTGTTTTTGTTTGCATAAAATTCCTCCTTGCTGTCGTCCATATAGGTACAATGCTAAAAAATTTATATTAACTTCAAACGAAGCTTTAAACAACGAAATTATTTATTTTTGTTATATATTATATTGAGTCCCTTAAGGACAAGATATTCGTCAATCACCATTTCGTGATTGCAATGAGAAACAATAACTTTTGCATATCCTCCCGTTACAATAACAGGTAAATTTTCACCAACTTCGGCATTGATGCGTTCAATCATTCCGTCCATCATACTTGCGTGACCAAAAATGATGCCCGATTTCATGCAATCAACGGTATTTTTTCCAACAACTGTTGCAGGAGCTTCAAGTCCAACTTGAGGAAGCTGTGCCGTTCCGTTTGCGAGCGCCTTAAGTCCCATCATAACACCTGGGATAATCGAAACACCAATAAAAGCACCGTTTTTGTTCGTAACAATCATCTTCGTTGCAGTGCCAATATCAATAATAAGAGCAGGCGCAGAATAAAGAGTATTTGCTGCCACACAGGAGCAAATCAAATCCGCACCAACGGACGAAGGGGAATCGCAAAGAATTCCTATTCCCGTCTTTATTCCGGGGCAAACCATAAGTGGCTCAACGCCGTAAGCGAGCATTATTGCAGATTTCATAATCGCATTGAGGGGTGGAACAACACTTGAAATAATAGCCCCCTCAACATTCTCTCTCTCCACTCCGTGAAGACTTAAAATGTTAAGAATTTTACTCGCATATTCGTCCTCGGTCTTCGTCACATCCGTCGACAAACGAACTACAAACTTAAGCTCATTATCAACAAAGCCACCAAGCGCTATGCTCGTATTTCCAATATCAATGGCTAAAATCATAAGATTGCCCTCCTCTCCTGTTTTCCAAGTTTGAATTATAACACAAACTTCTAATATTGTCAATAGTTCAAATTTTGATTTATAGGGGAAGTTACAAAGATAAAAAAGGTCGCTTTTGAAAAAGCTCCGCAAAACTTTTAATCGTGGGTGTTAAAAAGTTTTGGGGTTATAGGGGGATTTTTTAAAATCCCCCTAAATCTTTTCTTAACTATCTTTTCACCTATAAATACCAAATTAGCAAAAAATCAGCAGGAAAAACCCTGCTGATTTTTTTATAATGAACAAATTAGCTTTTCAAGATTAAGGTAACCCGAATCAAAGCGGAATTTCATTGCGAGGTCGGTATCCGCCGTCATAGAAACAATCTTTTGAAGTCGTGAAAGCTCCATTCTGCGCGCACTTGTGGCGTAAATCCCCACCTTGTGAATATTTATACCTGTTTCAATTGAAATTTGTTGATTGGTTTTGCCCGCAAGAAGCATAATTTTAATTTTGAGCAAATCAGAGAAAATTCCCGAAAGCTCGCCCATAATCATAAGTGGCTCAACCTGTTTAAATTTCATAACCGAAAGAATATTGAGTGCCTCTCCCTTTCTACCTTCAAGAATTGCATTTGAAAATTCAAACGCACCATATTCCATTTCTGCAGAACAAATATTCTCAATATCTTCGCGAATCAAATAATCTCTATTTTTATAACGTGAATAGAGAGCAAGCTTTTCAATCTCATTTGCAAGCGTAAACATATTTTTGCCACAATAATCAACAAGATATACACAATCTCCCTGGCTTGCCTTTATACCGTAATGCTCAAAATGGCGCATCACCCAAAGGGAAAGCTTTTGTGGAGTCGAAGCTTCAAATTTGACGGGTTGCAATCTTTCCGCCAAGGTTTTTAATGCCCCCGTCGGTGCTTTTTTTGGCATTTCCTCGGTAATATTTCCATTTGGAATTGTCAAAACAAGCACGTTATAATCAAACTCATCAAGATGAGCCAACGCATCTAAAAGCTCGGTAAAATCACTCTTGTTCGTCATTTTTTTGATATTAAGTCCACTCAAAACAACGAGCTTTTTCTCCGCCATCATAGGTGGCATTGAAAGAATATCAATCAACTTATCCGGAGTGTAATCAAGCACGTCAAGAGTCACAAAATTAAAGATCTCAAGTGCCTCGTCAATCCCCATCGCGTCCTTTAGCGATTTCACCGCGTGAGATTTTAGATAATCCTCCTCACCGTAAAACAAATAACTGCAATCAACATTTTCTTTTATTTTCTTGGAAAATTCCAAATTGCTGATGATATCCACAAATCTCACCACCTTTCTTCATACTAATAAACGTAGACAGTCAAAAAATCCTTGATTTTTGAAACAGGTATAGCACAACCGTATTGTCCACTTTCATAACCTGCAAAATTCAATCCAACAAGCCTTCCGTAAACGTCAACCAACGCACCTCCGCTTGAACCGTGGGTTATTGGATTATTGTGAATAATAACGTCAAATGAAATATAATCCGCCGCACTTCCCTCTTCTCCATTAACATGCTGATAAACAAGAGCGTTTCCGTATGTAATAGAGTTAATAAGCCCCTCGGGATTTCCAATTGAAATAACGTAATCATTCACCTTCGGGTCCTCTCCCATTACTATTTCGGTAAACGAATATTTTTCTGGCACCTTAAAACAAATCACCGCAAGGTCAAAATCCTTACTGAATGCGCTTGAATTCTTGCTTGAATTTTTGTATATCGACGCCTCATAAGAGTTCCCCCAAGCATCCTTAACAACGATTTGCAGCTTAGAGTAATCCTCGTGCTTTTCCACAACGTGAGCGTTGGTCAAAACATAACAATATCCACCTGAAATATCAATAATAACACCAGATCCCTGCGATGTCATCGATGAAGATTCAACCACGCTACCAGGGTATACATTGTATGCTTTAGTAACAACCTCAACCGTGCTTTTAAGTGTGTTTTGAGCAATAAAATTGCCAACACTCACTGTATCAAGAGTAAAGCAAGCATACAAATCCAAATCACTAATAACCTTGGATGAAAAATCATATATATTTGACGAAATCATTCCATTGATATACCATCCCGTAAAAATATAATTTTCCTTTTCGGGAGCTTGTGGCATAGCAACCGTTTGCCCCACAACAACAGTTTTTGTTACATAAAGCTCACCGTCAACGTAAAAATTCACATCGCAAAATTTCAATTCTTTCGGCAAGAAGGAGCAACCTGCAAATATGCCAAGCGCAACTATCAATATAAGTAAAAACGATATTATTCTTTTCATTTTTTCACCTTCATTCCTTCAAGGTTTGCAAAATTGCCGTCAATTCATCAAGCGTTTCTGCAGAATTTATGCGGTTTCGAAGTTCTGCCGCACCACGAATGCCTTTCATATACCAACCAAGATGCTTTCTGCTCTCGGCAATTCCCGCGCGCTCGCCCTTGCTTTCAACCATCAATTCAAGATGCCAAAGGGCCGTATCAACAACTTCGTTAACAGATATTTCTCTCTGTTCCCTGCCTTCAAATAGATTAATAACATTCTCAAAAATCCAAGGATTACCAAGAGCACCGCGACCTATCATCACACCGTCGCAGCCTGTTTGATTTATCATTTTCAAAGCATCATTTGGAGAAAAAATATCACCGTTTCCAACAACAGGAACATTAACTGCCTCTTTAACTCTGGCAATTTGCGTCCAATCGGCATAAGGGGCATATTGTTGTTCGCGCGTTCTACCGTGAACACAGATAAGAGAAGCACCCGATGCTTCGAGTCGTTTTGCCATTTCAACGCAATTTATTGAGCTTGAGTCCCAACCCGTACGAATTTTAACAGTTACAGGAATATCAACCGCCTTTACAACCGCCTCAACAATTTCACCCGCAAGCTTGGGATTTTTGAGCAATGCAGACCCCTCACCGTTGGAAACCACCTTGTTTACAGGACAACCCATATTTATGTCAATCGCACTTGGAGTGAATAAGCTCGTCGTTCCTCGATAATTGTTCTCCGCAATCATTCGAGCAGCTTCTGCCATAAATTCAGGCTCAGAGCCAAAAATCTGTATAGCCATTGGTAATTCCCCGTCTAAAATTGCCGCCAAAGGAGCAGTTTTTGAAGGAGAAGCCGTCAAGCTCTTTTTGATTTTCTGCTCGTAACAAAGTGCCTTCGCACAAACCATTTCAGAAATTAAATATTCCGCGCCAAAGCTTCTGCAAACCTTACGAAAAGCGTAATCCGTAGCCCCAGCCATCGGCGCTAACATTATTCCGTGTTTCAATTCCGCATTTCCAATTTTGAGCATGGATTACACCTCTCTTTCGTTCTTTAAGTATTTCAAATTTTGATTTATCGGGGAGTTACAAAGTAAAGAATATCTTCTTTTTCGAGAAAAAGAAGCAAAAAGCTTTTAATCGTTTGGAATAAATTAAGACCGCGCAAATCGTGCGCCTTCACTTCTGACGCGCTTGGCGCAAATGTTTTTCCGTTTGCAAACAAACGAAAAAACCACGCTTTGCTACTCTGCACATAGCCATATTGATAGCAAAATGGCTACGTTGGGCATTAGCAAATCACAGATTTTCGAACTGCCTGCCAACAGTGAGAAAATCGTTATGTAATGTTTGATTTAAATCAAACATTACGATTTGCGCGGATTAATTTAATACCCACGATTAAAAAGTTTTGGGGTTATAGGGGGATTTTTCAAAATCCCCCTAAATCTTTTCTCAACTATCTTCTCCCAGCTAAATCCCAATTTATAGGCACAACAAAAGCCCACACCAAAACCGTGTGGGCTTAAATGTTATTTTTTCATTTGTTGCTTTTGTTTTCTCAATTCTTTATCGCGTTCGCGGTAGAATTTTGAGCGTTTTTTCTTAATGTAAGAAGTATAAATTGCAAATCCGAGAACACCTGCAACGATTATAATGCTTGTAATGTGAATCCAAATCTCAGTTGAGTTTTCTGTTTTGAGGGTTTCCCAAAGTGCAGTAACGTGAGTTTGAATATCAATGTTTTCGTCCTTGTAATAATCCTCATAAGCGGGATTGAAGGAGTAGTTTTCGTTTGCTTCGGTTTTGGATTTGCCGTAGAGCACCTCCCAAGCATCAACAAGGCAATTATCCTCGTCATCATAGATGCTATAGTTATAATCGAGCATTTCCTGATAATAATCACTTTCAAGAACTGCTTTGTTAGGGGAAGCATAGCCGATATAAAGCGCGTTTGCGGTTGCCACTTCAAGACTTATCATATAATTGATATACTCGTTAGCAACTTCGGGATTGCGTGAGGTTTTGGGAATGCACAATGCATCAACAAAATAGTTTGTACCTTCACTTGGGTAATAGAAACGGAGATCGGTATTATCTGCTGCCATTGTCAAAAAGTCACCGGCATAATAAGATGAAATCCACGCGGACGCGCTCTTCATCTTATTGAATATCTCATCGTTTACATAACCTTGAAGAATTGGCTTTTGTTTTTTTAGTTCTTCAAGAGCCTTTTCCCAATCTGCAGGATTATGTGAGTTGATATTGAGTCCCTCTTTATACATTGCGGTAGCAAATGCATCACGGGGATTGTTAAACTGCAATATTTTTCCCTGATACGACAATGACTCTCCGTTAGAATTTTGATTCCAAAGGAGATTCCAACTTTCACCTGCAACGTCTTCTTCCTTAACAAATTCGGAGTTGTATATAATGCCAACCATACCGTAAGTGTAGGGAACACTATAAGTGTTATTTGGATCGTAATACATGTTTTTGAATTCGTCACTAATATTTCCGTAATTTGTTATAATGGAAAAATCAAGCGGAAGGAGCATATCGTTTGCAATCATTTTTTGAATCATATAGTCGGATGGAATTACGATATCGTAAGCTACTGCACTATTTGAAAGCTTTGCAAACATATCCTCGTTAGTCGCGTAGGTGGAATAGTTTACTTTAATGTAAAATCCATATTTATCCGAAAGATTTTCGTTGAAATATTCTTCAAAGCCTGCATTGACGTCAAAAAGTCCGCATTCTTCATCGTCCTCGTCGGAGATATATTCACCCCAGTTATAAACATTGAGGTTTACGGTTGGGTATTTTTTGTTTTCTTCAACACCCTCTGGTTCCTCGCAGGAGCAGAGAAGAAGGGAAAGAGCAATTAAAATAAAGATTAAAAATTTAAATTTCATCTTCTTCTACCCCCTTTTCTTACGCGTTTGTCAACCTTTTTGGAGCTTTTGATATTCGAGAGAATAAGAAGTGTAAATACAGTCACGATAATAAGCGTTGAAAGAGCATACATATCGGGTTTAACTGTCTTCTTAGTCATTGAATAAATCAAAAGAGGAAGCGTTTGGAAGTTAGAGGGACTGACGAAATACGAGATAACGAAATCGTCAAGAGAGAGAGTAAATGCCATTACCATACCTGAAATTACACCGGGCATAATATTTGGAAGCTTAACCTTGAAGAATGCCTGCATAGGAGTGCAACCAAGGTCGAGAGCTGCTTCAGAAAGTGAATTTCCAAGCTCGTTTATACGGGGCAGAACATTCAAAATAACGTATGGCAAGCAGAATGTTGTGTGTGCGACGAGCATTGCAAAAAATCCGATGCTATCATAATCTGCAATTTTGAAAATACCAACAACTGCCGCAAAGAATAGCATAAATGAAACACCGGTTACAATATCGGGGTTCATCATTGGAATATTTGTAACACTTGTTACAACCTTTTTAAACCATTTTGTTTTCATTTTATAAATTCCCTCTGCCGCAGCGGTTCCAATTATTGTGGAAAGAAGTGCAGAACAAACCGCTAAAATGAGCGTGTTACGAAGTGCTATAAATGCCGCTTCGTCTTGAAAGAGCTTTATATACCAATCAAAGCTAAATCCAGTGAAGTTCGCTGTGCTTTCACTTGCGTTAAACGAGAACAAAACAAGCGTGAGAATGGGGATATAAAGTATTGCAAAAATAATGCAAAGATAAATTCTTGACGCATATTTTTTCATGGTATGATACCTCCTTCACTTTCCTCGGTGAAGTAATTCATTACACCAAGGGATATAAGGATAAGCACCATCATTACGAGTGAGATAGCCGCGCCCACGTTATATGCGCCCGTTACGAACTGGCGTTCAATCGTGTCACCGATAAGCTCAAACGTACCTCCACCGAGCTTTTGAGAAATATAGAAGGTGGAAATTGATGGAACGAATACCATCGTTACACCCGAAATAATTCCAGAAAGAGAGAGGGGGAGAATAACCTTTGTTAAGGTTTGAATTGTGTTGCAACCAAGGTCACTTGCAACCTCCCACATATGCTTGTCTAT
>JAZQUS010000111.1:0-12752 GCA_045631445.1 Eubacteriales bacterium | reverse complement strand
CCCCTACAAAATCGGTACATAACCGCTTTGATAGCAAAATGGCTACGTTTGGCATTAGCAAATCACAGATTTTGCGAATGTATGAGCAAAATCGTTATGTATTGTTTGATTTCAATCGAACAATACGATTTGCGCGGAATTTATTTTCAAAAAAACGATTAAAAAGTTTTGGGGTTATAGGGGGATTTTTCAAAATCCCCCTAAATCTTTTCTCAACTATCTTCTCACCGCTAAATCCCAATTTATTGTTATCTTTTCCTGTTTTCTTGCATATATTGTTAAGGACTATATGAAAGGAAAAAGGAAAAATGATAGAGATTTTGAACAAAAAGAAATTTTATTCCATGATGCTTAAAGATAGACATCCGTTAGCAAAGATTGATTTTCCTACGGAGTATGGCAGGGGTAGAGTGAACTTTTATAGGACGCCGCTTGGAACTGCTGTTTGCGTTAATCTTGAGGGAGATGACAAAATTCTTGAACTCAAAATGTATGATAGAAATAGTAGCGGTTTTGTTATCTCAAATGTTTTTTGCGGAGAAAATCTGATTGAGATTTCAAAGGGCGTTTTTGTCGGCGTGTCAAGTAAGCTTCACATTGAAGATGCTATAGGTCGCGAATTTTTGGTAAAGCTCAATAATATGAGCATTATCGCTCGAGCAGAAACTGCATTAAACCTTGGAAGAAATGTTGACAAAACTCCGAGTTTGGTTTATAATTAATTGAATTTCAAATTTTGATTTGTCGGTGCCTTCCCCGCTGGGGAAGGCATAGATAAATTCAAATTTATCTCTTTCTCTCTCAAATTTTACACCAAATGCTGCGCAAAACGCGTCGAAGCAGGGAAAACGCAAAAGAATATTTAAATATTCTTTCAAGATTTTTCAAAAAGCTATTGCATATTTTAAGGAATAGTGTTAAAATAAGAATGGTATATAATATTCTATTGATATAAAGGAGATTGACAATGCCATTTTTCAGAGCATTATTTGAATTTTTAAATGCAGGCGAAGTAGTGCCAAAGCCATACGGTATTTTTCACCTTGTTTGGCTTTTTCTCACAGCAGTTGCTATAGTAACGCTTGCTATACTTTGGAGAAAGGAAATAATCAAAGACGACAAACGACTTCTTATCGTTGCTTCGGTTATACTTGCCATATTTGAACTATATAAGCAAATAAACGTAATTTTTGGTGACGGAACGAGCATCGGTTACGATTTCAACCAATTCCCATACCGCTATAATACGTTGCTTATTTACCTTGGAATTATCGGTGGTATGACCAAAAACAAGGTACACTATAGTGTTACTGCATTTATCGGAACGTATTTGTTATTCATCGGAGCATATGGATTGTTTTTCCCTCAGTTCAGTGCGGTAATTGGACGTAACGTTCAAACGATGGTTAGTTACGGTGCGATGGTAGTTGTTGGTACATTCCTTTGGTTCTTGGGTAAGGTAAAGCCCGAGTTTAAAACCTTCTTAAAGGCACTTCCAACGTTTTTGATGATTTATGCGCTCTCGATTACCTTTAATATAATTATTCACGGATTGAATTTTAATATTGATGCGGGTAACCTTCTTGGTTCTTGTGTGATTTGCGACCTCAAAGCATCTATTTGGCGTTTTGTTTTACTTTCCGTAATAGCATTTTTGGTAGTTCTTCTTGCGTTAGCAATCAAAAAACTCGTAACAACCGACTTTGACGCGGAGTACGGCAAAACTGACGAGATAGCAAAGAGCATCAGAAAGAGCGCGGGCTATAATTCCGAAGAAAGCGACGGCGTTTTCAAGTTCAATAAAAAGGACTATTCGAAAAACGGATCATATATGGAAACGTATTTCAAAAATCTCCACACCAATTTCGGTAATAACGCAAAGGGCTCCTGTGCATATGTAGCCGCAGCAATGCTTCTCTCATATTACGACACCGTTTTGCGTGATAGCATAGTTCCTGAGAATTATGATTTTATAACCGAATCAGATGACGAACCGAATTTCACAAATTCTCCAGGAACAGGATTTTTGCCCAGAGTAAGAAGCCAATATAATCCGAGAATAGTATACGATCCTGCAAAAATGACCTATAATGAATATGTTCAATTTATCAATGCAGCAAAGAACAAATATCTTCACGAAAAATTGATTGTACTTGCTATGGAATTGGGATTGATAGTTCACGATCCCCGTGATTATTCCGGTGATAAATCATTTGGTTCAGGGCACGAAACAATAGAAAAGGTTCTTAACGTTTATTTACAAGGAATATCAGATATAAAGAATTTCGACTATGATGTTTACGGTAAGAATTTCACAGAAGAATATTTCAAGCCCGACAACATTGATGATATTAAGGAATATTCCAAAGAGATAAGAAAATATGCAATCAAGTATGTTAAAAAAGGATTGCCTGTTTTGTTAGGTATGTTTGATGGTTACGATGCTAAAGAAGGCAAACCTTCGAACGGACATATGGTTGTAGCTTATGCTTATAATGAACTTAAAGACGAGCTTTATTGCCATATGGGATGGGAAGGCGATGGAAATACCTTTGTAGTACCCGAGAATATAGGATATAAATATTTCACATCCGCTTTGGTGCTTGAATTTGATGATGATAGGGTTCGTCATATTCATAGCAATAACTATTTGGTATATATTAACGGTGGCGAATTCTTCTATTGTCCTGAGGGTGAAAACGGATTAGAGGGAACATATACAACAAGAAGTGATTTCATAGTTGAATTCGATAAAAGCAGAGAAAACTGTGCGATTATAGGCATTAACCGTAACGATTATATAAAGTTTAGCATTCCCGAATACTATGGTAACGTTAGAGTTGCAAAAATCCACCAAGAAGCATTTGCTAATCAAAAATATCTTGCAGAGGTTGAATTACCTTGTTCAATTGACACAATAGAGGAAAGCACCTTTAAAAATGATAGAGAGCTTAAAAAGATTATCATTCCCGCAAGTGTAACTTGCATCAAGAGAAACGCATTTAAAAATTGTGATGCTCTCGAGTCAATACAATATCTTGGCACCAAAGCCCAGTGGGCACAAATGACGCGCGTTGGTGGATGGGATAGAAACACTGGTGATTATCTTATCTATTGTAGAGGAGAAGCTCGTCCTCTTAATAAGCATAACGAAACTAAGGATTACGAAACCTTGGTTTAATAAACAAAATTGGCTGAAATCAGCCGTTACATAAGTTAAAAACTCCACTCACCCGAGTGGAGTTTTTCGTTTGTATTATTGCTTCAACAAATTGGGATTTATCTATGCCTTCCCCAGCGGGGAAGGGGAACCGCGTTCGGGGTTCCCCGAAGCGAGCAGGCGCAGCTTTGGGGGTTCGCGATGGCGGTGGATGAGGAGAACACCGTTTAGTTAGACTAACGGCTTTCTCGAAAAACTAAAACCTTAATTTTTCAAGTAATTTCTTTATGTTAACAAACGATGTTAAGCGGAGAAAGACGATTATTTGTTAAAACTTTGCTCTCCTCATCCACCACGCAAAGCGCGGTCCCCCAACTCCTAAGGAGAAGGCTAACGGAGCGATAAATCAAAACTTGAAACACAAAAAGCCCCCTTAAATAAAGGGAGCTTTTGTTGTTTTATTTTCTCTTTTTAAATATAAAGCTTCTAAACAATACGATATTCAACACAATAAACATCGCAACAAAAATTATCACCGTCAAAATGGGGTTTTTAGGTGCAAGATTTGCAAGGATCATAAGCGGGAAGCCGAGAACTATCGCAGGGAAGTTCTGATAAACGAGGTTATCAGAAACGGGAGTCTTGAATTCGGGGTCAAGCTCACGGAGAAGGATAATACCCGTTGAAGCCGTGCCGGTAAGCATACCGTACATCGCCATAAACTGCTCCTCGTGGTATTCGGGGAAGAGTTTTTTCGCGATAATGCGGTTATAAATATAGGTAATAACAAGACCTGCAACACCGAGAATAACCATAATACCCCAATATTGCTCAAGCGCATCAAGACGAATTGCCGCAACACCCGCAACAACCATTATATCAAAGAAAAGGTTGGAAAGACGTGTCATAAGGAAGTTGTTTGTGTACTTTCTTGTAACCCATTTTTTCTTGTAAAGAATGTTGTTGATATTTTTTACAATAGTAGCGGCAAAAACGCCAAGGAAGAAGTTGAATCCGTAGATGGTAGCCTTCATTCCGGGCAAAAGATTTGAAAGACCCACCATCATAGCATAAGCCAAAGCGTATGAAACGAAAATGAACGCAAGCTGAACAGTGATTTTGTCAACACTTTCCTGCATTGGAATTTCGTTCTTTTCTTCGATTTTGTCTGTGTGCGTGCTTCCGTCAGTTCTTGTTGAGAGCTTAAGTCTGCCTGATTTTCTTTGAATGTTGAGGTGAATTACACCGCCAATCGCAGCGGAAAGGAAACCGAGAGCTGCAATAGTAAGACCGAAGCTCTTACCGTTTACAAAGCCCCAATCCGCCTCGTAAATTGCACCCCAGTTAAGTGCCTGACCGGTTCCCTGACCGTATCCAAAGGGAAGCAAAATGCCTGCGCCTGCCATCAAGCCTGCAACCATATTTGCCGCAATAACTGTAATAACTATACCAACAATACCTTGCAAAAGATATGTTGCAACGGTTGTAACACCGGTATTAATAATTTCGTTAAATCTCTGTTTTGTGATTTTTCCGCCCGTGGTTTTAAGTGAAGAAGCAATAAAACCAAGAGCTAAGCAGTGATATGTAATGATTTCAAGGGTGTCGTTTCCGTTAGCACCGAACATACCCGCATCAAAGAACTGATGTCCCGTTGCAAGCTTGTATATCCATTCAACAAGAAGAATGATTATACCGCCAAGAACGGAGTTGGGAATGAGAGAGTTTTTAAGGAACGGTACTCTTCTTTTGAAAATATTTGCAACAAGCAAGCTGCCGAGCAAAAGTCCCATCAAGAGCATAAAGCCCCAAACACTAGAGTCCCAAAAATTCGTCATAGTTTTCTCCTTTTTCTGCTTTCTTTATGTTTCTATAACGGAAAACGAAGTTGACGTACTTAAGAGCATTAAATCTCTCGCCGCCCGTTATTTGATAAACCTTGTTGCCAATGTAAAGATTGAGCTTATTTTTACCGCAAACGGTAATTGCACGAATCTCATCGAAATGGAATACAAAATTTGCATCCTCGCCTGCAACGTCGATTCTGTCACCGAAAAGTGAAATTTTAACGTTTTCACTGATTTTTTGCTTATTTTTGTAAACGATTACTTCATCAATTGCGCCATTTTCACAGTAAATTGGCTCACTTGTAAGAGAGAGAAGATCGAGCTTGTTAACAAACTTCATTTGATCCTCATACCAATCCGCAACGAAACGATATGGAAGGTCGCAATTTATACCTCGAAGCTCCTTTGTTGGAAGATATTTAACCTTCAAGCCGCACTTTTTGCACTCAATTTCATCGTTGTGACTTTCAAATGTGGAAAGTCCGCACTTTGGACAGTAGTAAATTGCCCTTTCAAGATATTCAGCAAGACGCTTGTGAGTGTATTCTCCGTCAACCCTTGCCTCGTCAACGAAAAGCTCGTCGTTTATGAGCTTGGTGAAATCATCATCAGAAAGCGCCTTATATTCATCGGGCTCAATCACCCTTGCAACGTACGCTCGCATTTTTCCCTTACGAGTGGCATCCCCCCAACGCGGAGCAACGCCGTAGCCACCCTCGATTTTGAAAAGAACAATCGGGAGAGACATCTTTTTTGCAAGCATAATAATCGCAGGATTTATATATTCCGTGTGACCGCTGTAGGTTCTGTTGCCTTCAGGGAAAACACCAATAGTGCCGCCCTCCTTTGCCACCCTCAAGCAATTAAGCACCGCGGAAATATCGGTAGTTTGCTTTTTAATGGGAATGGGATTAACAGCAAAGCGAAGAAGATCAGAAATAAATCCCATCGAGAAAATATCCTCACTTGCGATATAGTAAATGGGTCCTTTGAACGCATAGCTTACGAAGAACTGATCAAAGCCTGTCTGGTGATTTGACAAAATCAAATACTGACGATCTCCCTGCTCCTTGAATTTTTCAATTTTAATATTGTATTTGAGCTGGATATAGGGTTTAAGAACCGCGCCCGCCAAAGCGGTGATTACCGCGTGACGTTTTTTTATCCATGGCTCTTTTTTCTTTTTCTTAGTAGGTTTTGCCATTGTTTTCATCCTCTTAAAAAAATAGAACCGCGCATATTTCAACGCTTAATAGAAATTATAGCATAAAAAAACTCAATAATCAAGTTTTTTCAAAAAAATTAACAATAAAATGTGTATTTATTCACCCAAACAAATAAATATACAAAAAATATTCATTTCCTAAACCGCTTCATATCGCCAAATTATCTCTATAATATAAAAAGCAACCGTCCGAGCGCGAATACTCGGACGGTGCTCCCTCTAAAGAGAGAAATGTGAAGGAGTCTTTGGTTATGAAAAACCAAAATAAAGGATATATGAAAAAGTCTAATAGTCGAATATATTAATGACTGTGCTCTCCCTCACCCTTATGCAAAATTTCACCGGTAGTTGAAACAACATAGGACAAGGATTCACCGTTCACGGTTACGTAAACGTTATAGCAAGGTTGATTTTCATAAGTACCCTCGTGAATATGTGGAGTACCCGCATCTTGCTCAGTTATACCCAAATCATTTAACACTACCTCAAAAGCTTCGTCAGAAGTGATTACACCGTTGTTGCAAGTGAGCACGATTACAGCCACAAGACAAATAACACACACCAAAGCAATAGCTAATATCGTAGTTTTAGCACTAATTTTATTTTTTCTTCTTTTCATAGTTGCCTCCCAAATGTGTTTGTTAATTAATTATATACCTGATTTTTGTATTTGTCAATAGTGCGGACAAAATATTAATTTACATTAAGCTGTCTTACCCAAATGCCCTTGTGAACGAGGATAAGTCCTGGAACGAGCTTCAAATTTTCCACAACGAGTACGATTGGAAGAAGGGTTGTGAAGGGAATTGAAGTGAAATACGCGAGTATGAATACAACGGGCATGACTATTACCCAAGCATACACACTATCAAATAGCATTGTTACGAATACTCTTCCGCCTGAACGAATGGTGTAATACGTAGAGGTAGCGAGAGCAGCGGCGGGCATTGTAAGAGCAAAGCATCTTAAAATGTAGCCCGAAAGTTCTCTAACCCCCGAGGTTGTTTCGTAAAGGAGGGGGAAGACGTTTGAAACGGAAAACTGGAGTCCCATCATAATTACGCCAACAAACATTGCAAACGCGAGAAGCTTCCTATCCTCGCTTTTGGCTTCCTCAAGCTTGCCTGCACCAAGTAAATTGCCAACGATGATTGCAATTGACGATGAGAGGGCAAAATATGCTACACTCAAAAGATTTTGAAGCGTGAATGAAATATTCATTGCCGCCACTACGTCAAGACCGCGAGTGGAATAGCATTGATTGGATATTGTGATTGAGAGGGACCAAAATAGCTCGTTTGCAAGAATTGGCGCACCCTTCATAGCGATTTGTTTAATCAAGGGAGCGGGAATTTTGAAATTGCGATATACCCTAATTGCAAATGGGAACTTCTTTTTGTGTGAGTGCGTGTAAATAACAAGTATTGCAAGCTCCACAAATCTTGATAATGACGTTGCAATTGCCGCACCAACCACTCCTAGCTTGGGAAATCCTAAAAGTCCAAAAATGAGAAGCGCGTTGAAGACAAAGTTAGTTCCAATTGAAGCCACGGACGCAATCATAGGAATAACAGTTTCACCCGTTTCGCGCAAGGTTGACGCATATACCTGTGAAAGCGCAAAGGGGATAAGACCGATAATGATAAACGCAAGATATTGCTCACCCGAAGCAAGAGTGAGTTCAAGATTTCCTTCCGTTCCTTCGTGAAGGAAGGTTGAGATTAATCCGTGTCCAAATCCGCCGATAATGACCACTCCAAGAACACCAATCAACGACGAAATGACCAGTTTAGCGCGAAGTGTGTGACGGACACCGTCAATATCCCCTCTGCCGTTGAATTGCGCGGTGAATATACCCGCACCCGAAATAGCACCGAAAATGGCAAGATTGAATACGAAAATAAACATATTTACAATCGCAACACCCGACATTTGCTCTGTTCCAAGCGAACCAACCATAAGGTTGTCAAGCAAATTGACAAGATTGGTAACGGTGTTTTGAATAATCATCGGAATGGCAATAGCAAGCGTACGCTTGTAAAACGACCTGTCACCGATGTAACTATTAATCAGATTTTTGAATTTCATTTTTTCCTCGAACAAAATAAGTGATGACTTATTATATCATAGTTACCTTAAATTTGCAATAGAACAACATCGAAAAATGGCAGGAAAAAATTCCTGCCATTTTGATTTGATCAAATCAAATCGTCAAAAAATTTAATATTATCCGCCTTGGGAGAAAGCTCTCCGCTTTCGCATTTTCTAATGATTTCAACAATTTTATCGTTGAATGGTGTTTTTACACCACATTTTCTACCCCATTCACAAACAACACCATTGATTGCATCAATTTCGCATGCCTTACCTTTTTTAAGATCTTGGAGCATTGAGGGTTCAATGTTGCGGTGCTTTTTCATAGCAATGGGAATCAACAATGTTGCGATTGCTCGTTTGATTGCGCCCTTGTAGTAGAACAATGCAACGATATTTTTACCCTGTACAGGAGCAAATTCCACGCCCGCAGCGTGTCCTACGTCAATACATTCCTTCATGCAACGAATAGCAATCTTGCGAGCAGCCTTGTTTTCGGATACATCACCGAATACGCCACCAACAACTGTGCCAAGACCTGAAAACGTTGCATTTATGAGAAGCTTTGACCAACGCGCACCAATCAAATTGCTTTCCTCGTGAACAGGGCACATCAATTCAAGAAGTGACTTAACCTCGTTAAATTTTTCGTCCGTAATTCCGTCCATTTTTCCCATGTGGAATGAAAGGCCGTCAACCTCACTTGTGAGTGTGCAAACACCAGGTGCAGTTAAAGCTGCGCCCCATTCAACAACACAACCCATTGTGCGGTTTGAACCGATAATTTCTGCAATCCCGGGCTCGGGAAGTCCGTTTTGAAGAGTAACGATAACGCCATCATCTTCGAGATGGTCTTTTAGGAGAGTTACAACCTCTTTGTTCAAAAGCTGCTTTGTCAAAAGAAGAATTATATCGTATTTGCCGGTCATTTCGTCGGGTGTGAACGCGGATACCGGAACTGTCATATCAACTGTTCCGTTTATGATTGCACCGTTTGTGCAAAGCGCCTCAACGTGAGCCTTGTTTCGGTTTATAAGGTCAATTTTGCCGCCGTTTTTTGTAATGTACGCGCCAAGCACTGTTCCAAGAGACCCCGCGCCGTAAATAGCATATCTTTTCATTTTGTTACCTCGTTTCTGAATAAATTCCTGTCTAATAATATCACAAGATATAAAAAATGTCAAGTTAAACTAATTTAAGGATAGAAACATTCAAAAAAGCAACCGCCAGGGGCATGAAGCCCCCAGGCGGTTGCTCTCTCTTTTTGAGAGAATTTTAAAGGAGTGATTGGTTCTCACCAATCGAAAAGGATGTATGAAAAAGTTCTATCAATCTAATTATTTAGTAAAGAATCTGTTGTAAAGACCCTCAAATGCTTTACCATGGCGCGCCTCGTCGCGTGCCATCTCATGCACGGTGTCATGTATTGCGTCGAGGTTGAGCTCTTTAGCTCTCTTAGCAAGCTCGAATTTACCGTTTGTAGCGCCGTTTTCGGCTTCAATTCTCATTTCAAGATTCTTCTTTGTGGAATCAGAAAGCATTTCACCAAGAAGCTCGGCAAATTTAGCCGCATGCTCGGCTTCTTCGACAGCTGCCTTTTCCCAGTAAAGACCTATTTCGGGGTAGCCCTCGCGGTGAGCAACTCTTGCCATTGCGAGATACATGCCAACCTCAGTGCATTCACCCTCAAAATTGTAGCGAAGAGCCGCGATAACATCTTCAGGAGCACCTTGAGCAACACCTAAAACGTGCTCTGCCGCCCAAGTTCTCTCACCCTTTACTTCGGTGAATTTGTCGGAAGGAACCTTACAAACAGGGCACTGGTCGGGCGCGGAATCACCCTCGTGAACGTAGCCACAAACGGAGCAAACAAATTTCTTTGAGCCGCTTGTCTTAACTTCGGGCTTAACTTCTTCAATCTTGGGTGTAGCTTCACCACCGATTTTCTCGAAATCCTCTTTGCCGTGCTTACAAATGGGGCAAATGTAGTCGTCGGGAAGGTTTTCACCCTCATAAACGTGGTTGCAAACTGTACATCTCCAGCCTGTCTTTGCCACGGGCTTTGTCGCACTTGCCTTGATAACTGTCTGATAGTAACCGTAGGTGCAATTTTCTGTCTTTTCAAGAACTTCCGCATCCACAAGCTCACCAATAAAGAGAGTGTGGCTGCCGAGGTCGTGGGATTCAACAACGTTCAAAGAAAGAAAAGCGGTTGCATACTTTGTGAGATACAAAAGTCCGTTTTCACTTCTTGCAACGTCAGTAAATGTTTCGAATTTATCCACGTCCCTACCGGATTTCATACCAAAATGCTCGAAAAGAGAGAAAGGCGCATCAACTGACAATGCGGAAAGATTGAGCTTGCCTGTTTTCACAATCATATCGTGTGTGAGGTTGCCCTTAATTGCCGCAACTGAAATTCTTGTGGGATTGTTTGCCACCTGAACTGCTGTATTAATAATGCACGCGTTGTCCTTGCCGCCATCCTTCGCGGACATAAGATACACGCCGTATGTAAGGTTGTAAAGTGCTTTTGTGTTCATAATTTTCCTCTTGTGTGATTTATTTTGTGTATTGTTAGATAGCCTTCTCCAGCGGAGAAGGGGGACCATCTTTGATGGTGGATGAGGAGAGCACCGTTTGGTTTATACTAACGGCTCTCTTTGTTTTTTTTGCGTTAGTACAACTTTATGCGGATGAGAAAGACGATTGTTTGCACAAACCGTGTTCTCCTCATCCGTCACCTAACGGTGCCACCTTCCCCGCTGGGGAAGGCAAAGAGAAATCCCAACTTGCAAACAAAGGGCAGGAAGTCCCACCCTTTGAATATTTAGTTATCAAATTAGTTCTTGAAGTATCTGTTGTAAAGACCTTCGAAAGCCTTGCCATGACGAGCTTCGTCGCGAGCCATTTCGTGAACTGTATCGTGAATAGCGTCAAGGTTAAGCTCTTTAGCTCTCTTAGCGAGATCGAACTTACCGTTTGTAGCACCGTTTTCAGCTTCAATTCTCATTTCGAGATTCTTCTTTGTGGAGTCAGAAAGCATTTCACCAAGAAGCTCTGCAAACTTTGCAGCATGCTCTGCTTCTTCCCAAGCTGCCTTTTCCCAGTAAAGACCGATTTCGGGATAACCTTCTCTATGAGCAACTCTTGCCATAGCAAGATACATACCAACTTCTGTGCATTCGCCTTCGAAGTTGTAACGAAGACCTGCAATAATATCTTCGGGAGCGCCCTTAGCTACACCAAGAACGTGCTCTGCAGCCCATACTCTTTCATCTTCCTTAACTTCGTTGAACTTGGAAGCAGGAACTCTACAAACAGGGCACTTTTCGGGAGCAGCATCTCCCTCGTGAACATAACCACAAACTGAACATACAAATTTAGACATAATAAAAATCTCCTTTTAATTTGAAATAATATAATTTTTTCAGGGAATTAAACCGCGCATTCCCTGCAGCGTCCGTAAAAAATAGTTTTTTCATCCTCAACGGTAAATTCCTTATGTGAAAGAACCTCGTTAGGAATTTGGGGAGCAATAAAAACGTCAATAATTTTGTTGCAACCCTTGCAAACGAAATGACAATGAGGATCGGTGTCTCCATCGTAGTGAACCTTGTTGTCACCCGTGTAAATTGGTGTAATGTCACCGCTCATTGCGAGTACTGCAAGATTGCGATAAACCGTACCAAGACTGAGATTGGGGTTTTCGGTGTGTAAACTATCGTAAACCATGTCAGCCGTTGGATGCGTTTTGACACTTTTCACTGCCTCGAGAATTAGTTCTCTCTGGTGTGAGTATCTCATTGATTTCTCCTTTCCGTAATCATCAAGCAATTTTTTGTTGCTAAATAGTAATGATTACTATTACTGATTGTATTATAACATAAATTTTTTATTTGTCAATAGTTTTTTTGAATTTTTTTAAAAATTTTTTCAAAAATTTTTGGAGGATGAATTTTTATCATTTTTACCGCTTTCGACTTTACATTTATACGCGCGTGTGATATAATATATGTAAGGTTTTGCAAATTGGGATTTAGCGGGGAGAAGATAGTTGAGAAAATATTTAGGGGGATTTTGAAAAATCCCCCTATAACCCCAAAACTTTTTAATCGTGGGTGTTAATTTAATCCGCGCAAATCGTATTGTTTGATTGAAATCAAACATTACATAACGATTTTCTCACTGTAAGTCGGAGGCCAAGCGGTCTTAGGAAGACAAGACCTGATAACAACTCCTTGGCTCACAGAACGACATGGCTACGATCCGACTTCCCAAAACTTTTTAATCGTTTTTTTAAATAGATTTCGCGCAAATCGTAATGTTTGATTGAAATCAAACATTACATAACGATTTTCTCAAGTCGGAGGGCCAAGCGGTCTTAGGAAGACAAGACCTGATAACAACTCACTGGCTGACAGAA
>JAZQUS010000110.1:0-12779 GCA_045631445.1 Eubacteriales bacterium | reverse complement strand
CGGGCGCACGGAGTGCTCCCCTACGAAGATTATTCGTAGCCATATTGCTATCAAAACGGCTATGTGCAGAGTAGCAAAGCGCGGTTTCTCTGTTTTCTCGAAAACGGAGAAACATTTGTGACGAGCGCGAAGAAGTGAGTCGCACGATTTGCACGGAATTTATTTATACCAACACGATTAAAAGTTTTTTGCGAGCTTTTTTTCAAAAAAGCGAAAATCTTTACTTTGTAACTCCCCGATAAATCAAAATTTGCAGTAAAACACAGAAATAAATAAAGTGTAAAACAAAACGAAAAAATGCGATATATTTATTATCCCCAAATTCTCCATCCAGATTTTGTTCAATATGAACAATGTTTGTGTGAACATATATAAAAAAATGTAAAAAGTTTACAAAAACCCCTTGTCAAAAGGGAAATATAATGTTAAAATAAAAACAATGATTATTGTTCCGTGAAAAAACGGAAAAATCTATAATCAAAGAAAGGAAAATCAATATGAAAAAATTATTAGCAATCTTGCTCATAAGCTGCATGCTTATGACGGTACTCGCTTCTTGTGATTGGTTTGGCGGAGATCCTCAGCCTTCCCAAACAACCACAGATAAGCCAGCATGTCCTGGACATTTTGATGGCGATGGTGACTATCTTTGCGATCATTGTGGCAAAGAGTTCCCAAGACCTGAACCTCCTGTATGCGAAGAGCATAAGGACGAAGACGGTGACGAAAAGTGTGACGTTTGCGGTGCGGAAGTTCCTGCACCCCAGCCTCCTGTATGCGAAGAGCATAACGATGGTGACAGAGACCACTACTGTGATGCTTGTGGCAAACAGTTGACAGAGGACGTTAAGTACACACTTAATATCAGTGACCTTGAGGCAAGCAAGCGTACAGAAGACGATATTAACGGTAAGTTTACTATCGTTTCGGGCACTGAAGTAAGAAACAGAACAAAAACTTATAACGGTATTGAATACAATAAATCCGTTAAAATTGGCGCGAATGCCAATGAGATTAAGGTATCCGTTCCCGGAACAGGTACACTTAGATTTATCATTCAGAATGGTTCAAGCGGCGTTGATATGCAATATACAAAGGTTATTGCTCCCGATGGAACAGTTCACGATATCGAATTCGTAGCAGGCGCAGAATCCAATCCTCTTGTAATGATTGAAGTTCCTGTAACCGAAGGTGAATGGACAATTACTCGTGGCAAGAACGGTGGTACTCAGGATATTTACTATCTTGAAATCGAATGTGTAGTTGCAGTTTCTGAAGAAAACGGTTTTGAACTTGTTTCTGACGGCAAGATAGAATTTCTTGTTGGTGAAGCACTCGACACATCTAAAGTTCGTCTTAACGCAACGTTTGCTAACGGAAAAACCGATAATCTTCCTCTTGCAAACGTTTCTATCGACGCAAGTGGAGTTGATATGACAACATCCGGCACATATCCTGTAGTTATTTCCTATAAGGAATATGCTCCAATTACATATTATGTTAACGTTTATGCACCCGAAAGCATTAAGCTTGGCTTTGATGCTATTGAAAAGCTTTCAAGCAATACTGCAGCGGGCAATGGTGTTTACTTCAACCACAGCTTCAAAGAAGTTTATACGGTTGGTGAAGAATTTGACGCAAGAGGTCTTTCCGTTATCGTAATTGCTAAATGTGGTGAAAAGACACTCGAATTCTTGGTTGATGAGTATACAGTTTCTGGATTTGACTCTTCCGAGGCAAATATTTACAATCTTACAATCTCTACATTTGGACTTGAAGCAAACGTAGAAGTTCATGTAACAGACGCAGAGCCCACAGCTAACGCAGAGGGCGTTTACCAACTTCTTGTTGATCCTAATTACTTAGGTATTGCAGGTGTTCTTAGTGGCCCTTACCATGTATTCTCAACTATTCAAGGTGCTCTTGACTATGCTGCACATATTGATGCTGGCGCAGTTAAGGAAATTTATATCGCTTCTGGTCACTACAACGAAAAGCTTGAAATCACAATTCCTAACCTTAAGCTCATCGGTTGGGGTGAAAAGCCTGAAGATGTAGTTATCGAATGGGATTCTCTCTATGGTCTTGTTGATGCAGGCGGATTTGTTCATACAACAGACTCCACAGCAACTGTTGCTATTAGAGAAAGCGCAGTTAACTGTGTAATTGATAACCTCACTATTTCTAACTACTGGAACAGCCAGGAAAGAATGGATGCCGCAAAACTTGCAATTGAACGTGGTCTTGCACTTCTTGTTCAGGCGGATAGATTCGTTATGAAGAATAGCCGTCTTCTTGGTATTCAGGATACTCTCGAGCTCTTCACAGGCCGTCAGTATTTCGAAAACGTATTTATTTCCGGTTATACCGATTTCGTATTCGGTACAAACAACACAACATACTTTAAAAACTGCACAATCCACGTTATCGACACCGAAAAGGACGATAAGGGAACAGCAGGTTATATCACAGCATTCAAGGGCTCTAATAAGGGCGAAAGCGATGCCATCGTTTACGGTGCAATCTTTGACGGATGTAACTTTACAGCAGACGAGGGCTTGACACCCGGTTGCACAGCAATCGGACGTCCTTGGGGCGTATATGCTGCAGTTGCGGTTATCAATTCTGAGCTTGGCGGACATATTTCAACAGCAGGATTTACAGGCGGCAAGAACGAACGTTACGTTTCTATGACAGGTAAGCCTACTGATCCAACAGTTCAGTACGTTGAATACAACAACACAGGCGCAGGAGCTCTTACTGAGGCAGTTGCAGGTATGAGAATGCTCACAGCCGAAGAAGCGGCTCTCTATGCAGATTTCGCAGTTATCTTTGGTACAACTAATGGCAAGGTTACATACCTTGATCCTTGGAATCCTGATTCTGAAGAGGTTGTAGTTGATGATAGAACATACTATTACTTCAATGGTGTTGAGGGTACAGAAGGTACATCTTATACATATAATGATAACATTCAGGGTGCAACAGGTACATTGGGTGATATGACCATTGATGCTACAAAGGGTAAGTTGAGCTTTAGAGGATCTGATTCACAATTTAATGCAGGCGCAAAGCTTATATTCAATGTTGAAGCAGGTACTATTGTAACAGTTATTTCCTACCCCGGTTACGGTTACTACACAATTAACGGTGTTGCACACAATGCCAACGATACATTCAGTATGTATTTTGCAGAAGCAACAGAGGTTGTTATTGAAGCAACTGCAACATCTTATATTTATCAAGTAATCATTAATCCTAATGAAGAAGCTCCCGAAGAACCTACAGTTTCTGAAATTAAGGTTGACGGAATGAAGGTTGACTATATGGTTGGTGAAGAGTTTACTCTTGACGGAGTTGTTGTAAGTGCAATTTACTCCGACCATTCCATTCGTCCCGTTGCTGATTACACAGTTGATTCTTCTGCGGTTAATAATGCAGAAGCAGGTGAATATACAGTTGTATTTACTGTAGGTGAATATACTGTTAGTGTAACTGTTACTTTCGTTGCAGACCTTTTGGTTGATGAAACAACAACATTTGACCTTTCTGCAACAGGATTGCATATTGAAGGTGGAACAGGCACATTTAAAGCATTGTCAATTGATGCTACAAATGGTAAATTCTCCGATAACGGTGGCGGTTGGGCACAGGTAAATGCTGGTACAGTCATCACATTTGAAGTGGTAGAAGGTGCAGACGTATCCGTTGTTGCTTATTCCGATGCAGGTAACTTTGATATCGTATATGCAAACGGTGTTTGCACAATCACCTGCACAGGCAATGATTATTTGAAGTCAATAACTGTTAAATATTCTTATGTATTCACCGAAACAACAACTATTGACCTTTCTGCAAGCGGTGCTAACATTCAGGGTGCTAAGGGTGAATACGAAGGACTTTCTGTTGATGCAACAAATGGTAAATTTGCAGACAATGGTGGCGGTTGGGTACAGGTAAATGCAGGAACAATCATCACTTTGAATGTTCTTGAGGGTGCACAAGTATCTGTAACTGCTTATTCAAGCGCAGATAACTTTGCTATCGAAACTGCCAACGGTGTTTGCACAATCACTTGCACAGGCAATGATTATTTGAAGGCAATTACAGTTAAGTATGCGAGAGTATATAACGAAGCAACAACCATCGACCTTTCCGCAAGCGGTGCTAACATTCAAGGTGGCAAGGGCGAATACGAAGGACTTTCTGTTGATGCAACAAATGGCAAATTTGCCGATAATAAAGGCGGTTGGGTACAGGTAAATGCAGGAACAGTTATTACTTTAAACGTAGCACAGGGTGCTCAGGTATCTGTAACTGCTTATTCAAGCGCAGATAACTTCACTATTGAAATAGTTGATGGCGTTTGCACAATTACTTGCACAGGCAACGATTATTTGAAGGCAATTATAGTTGCTTACTAATATTGTTATCTATTGTAATTAAATAAAATTAGCCCTTCGGAAAAATCCGAGGGGCTAACTATATTTAATATCTTGATTTTGCACTTTTTGATAAAATAAATGACTCTATTTTGCACTTTCTGCTATTTTACTTTGCGTTTGCATAGTGTATAATAAATACATAAGGTTGACATATGGTTAATCAAATTAAATATCACGAAAAACATTGACAAATCATAATCAATGTGATAAAATCATTTTAGTTGTTAGACGAATATAATTCGTTTACATAAAAATTCATATAGAAAAAAGGAGAAAAATTATGGTAGGTATTATTATTGGAGCAGTTGTTTTAATGGTGCTTTTTTCTTGCATCAAAGTGGTTCCTCATACGGAGTCTTACGTTGTTGAGCGTCTTGGTAAATTTCTCACAATTTGGGGAGCAGGCCTTCATTTTCTTGCACCCTTTGGCATTGATAAGATAACAGCTCGCGCAACAACAAAGGAAAAGGTGCTTGACACACCTCCTCAGTCCGTTATTACAAGTGATAACGTACCTCTTACAATCGATGCGGTTGTTTATCACAAAACATTCGATCCTAAGCTCTATGCTTACGGTGCTGCAAATCCCGTTGAGGCGCTTGCAAACCTTACAACAACCACCTTGCGTAACATCGTTGGTGAGCTTACACTCGACGAATCTCTCACATCTCGTGACTCCATCAACGCAAAGATGACAGAAAACCTCGATAGAGCTACTGACGAATGGGGTATTCGTGTAACTCGTGTTGAAATTCGCAATATTACTCCTTCCGCTGATATCCGTGAATCCATGGAAAAGCAGATGAAGGCAGAACGTGCAAGACGTGAAACATTGCTTGAGGCAGAAGGTCACAAGCAGGCGGTTATCACTCGTGCAGAGGGTGATAAGCAGGCGATGATTCTTGCGGCAGAAGGTGAAAGAGATGCTCGCATCGCTCGCGCAGAAGGTGAAGCAAAAGCAGTTCTTCTTCAGAAGCAGGCAGAGGCGGACGGTCTTCGTGCAATTATGTCTGCATGTCCCACACCTGAAGTTATTGAACTCAAGAGATATGAGGCTCTTGTTGAAATGGCTAACGGTACAGCTTCCAAGCTCATCGTTCCTACTGATACAGTTGAAATGGTTAAGAGAAATGCTGTATTTACCGAAACAACAGGTCTTGGTGACGTGACTGAAGAAGCTCCTAAGGCAAAGAAACCTGCAAAAAAGGATGTTTGCTGCGACTAATTTGAGGCAAATCGAAGTGAATTAATATGTCAGATAATAGAGAAAGATTTGTTAAAACTTATAAAGAAAGTGCTTTGAGTGGTCACGGATTTGAAATCTGGGTTGACAAAGAAACCGGTGTTAACTATCTTTGGCGCGAAGGCGGATATTCGGGTGGGCTTACCGTTTTGCTCGATCGCGATGGCAAACCGGTTGTAACCCCTGTTGAAAAATAAAACGAAGGGAGCTTGAATAAAGCTCCCTTTACTTAAAGGAGAAACAATGAAATTATTATTTAAGCAAAGATTTTTTTCGTGGCTTGATAGCTACGACATATACGATGAATCAGAGAATGTGGTATATTCTGTAAAAGGTGAGATTTCATTTGGACATTTGCTCCGTATATATGATGCAAACGGACGGGAGCTTGGATATATAAAGCAAGAAATTTTTGCGTTTCTTCCAAAGTTCTATATGTATGTAGGAAACGAATGTATAGGAAGCATCTGCAGAGAGTTTGCGTTGTTTACACCGAGGTATAATATAGATTATAAAGGCTGGCACGTTGAGGGTGAATGGCTCGAATGGGATTATTCGGTTACGGATTCCTTAGGGAGAGAGGTTGCAACTGTGTCAAAGGAGCCTTTTAATTGGACGGATACATATGTTATTGACGTTCGCGAGAGAAACGACGCACTTTATGCCCTTATGCTCGTACTTGCAATAGATGCCGAAAAATGCTCAAGAAATGACTGATTGATATTTTCAAATTTTGATTTATAGGGGAAGTTACAAAGATAAAAATTTTCGCTTTTTTGAAAAAAATCTCGCAAAAAACTTTTAATAGTATTGGATTGAATAAACTCCGCGCAACGCGCGTGACTCACTTCTTCGCGCTCGTCACAAATGTTTCTTTGTTTTCAAGAAAACAAAGAAACTGCGCATTGCTACTTTGCACACAGCCGTTTTGATAGCAAAATGGCTACGTTTGGCATTAGCAAATCACAGATTTTCGAACTGCCTGCCAACAGTGAGAAAATCGTTATGTAATGTTTGATTTCAATCAAACATTACGATTTGCGCGGATTAAATTAACACCCACGATTAAAAAGTTTTGGGGTTATAGGGGAATTTTTCAAAATCCCCCTAAATCTTTTCCCAACTATCTTCTCCCCGATAAATCCCAATTTAGCTATTGACACACGCGGACGGAATGTGATAAAATAAAGAAAACAAAGCTTTTACGAGGTCGAAATGAAAAAAGGCAAGAAAATAATAATCACAATAGGAATAATTGCGCTTTGCTTGGTCGTGTTTTTCCTATTTGCGCTATACAACAATGGTTATTCGGGTTTACATAGACACACCGAGGCAGGTGCTGGTCAAACCAAGGTTGCGTGCGTGGGTGACAGTATCACTTACGGTCACGGAATTAAGGGTTGGGCTAAGAACAACTACCCTGCCCAGCTTCAGAATATACTTGGTGACGGATACCACGTTTCAAATTTTGGAGATAGCGGACGCACTCTTTCTCCCGACGGTGATCAACCGTATAATGAGAGTGAGCAATATCAATTGAGCTTGGAATATGATGCGGACATCGTTGTAATTATGCTTGGCACTAACGATTCAAAGCCTGAAAACTGGACGAATGCGCTCGATTTTATTGCAAAATATGAGAATTTTGTTAATTCATATAAAGAAAACAATCCCGATGTTGAAATAATTATATGCACTCCTGCTGCTGCGTTCTTCCACAAAGGAGAGAGTGAGGGTATGACAAGCTATGATATTCAACCTCAAATGGTTAAAAATATCAAAAATGAAATTCGCGCCTTTGCGCTCCTTAAGGGTTACAAATGCGTTGATATTTATTCTCTCACCGAAAATCACTCGGAATGGTTCAAAGATAACGTTCATCCTTCGAAGGACGGCGCAAAAGCTATAGCCGAAGCGGTGGCGGAGAAGATAAAATAAAGAATAAATAAGAAAAAATGGAGTGGCGGTATGAGGATTAGAATTGTTTCGCTTTTGATTTTACTTGCAATGTTGATGTGTGCGCTTTCGTCGTGTGCAACTGCAGGGGAGGTGTTAAAGCTTGTTAATAATGTTTTGAGCTTTTTTACTCCCGACAAGGGCGGTATTGACAACGATTTTGAAATAAACGTTAATATTCCCGACCCTAACCGTTGCACAAATCACGCGATTGTTCCACTTGAGGCGATTGCTCCTACCTGTCAAACCCCGGGTGTCAGTGGCGGTCAGGCGTGTTCAAAGTGCGGAGCTGTGATAGTTGCACAGGTTGAATTACCCGCGCTTGATCACGTTTACGACGGAACGCAGGATAAGGATTGCAATGCTTGTGGATTTGTTAGAGAGGTAAAATGCGAGCATCTTGAAACGGAATTTTTAGAGGCAAAAGCCCCAACTTGCACCTTGACCGGTCGCACACAGGGTGAAAAATGTGTTGGTTGCGGAAAAATAATTGCCGGTTATGAGATTCTTGAAACCACAGAGCATATCTATGACGGAGAAAGGGATGACACCTGCAACGAATGTAATTATGTAAGAAAGCTTGCGTGCTTACACGAGGTAACAAAAAAGCTTGAGGCGGTTGCTCCAAGCTGTACTGAAACGGGTCTTACAAGGGGAAAGGAATGTATTCACTGCGGTGAAATACTCGTTGCCCAACAGGAAGTCCCCACAACTGACCATATTGAAGGTGATTGGATAGTTGACAAAGCGCCCACCGAAACGGAGTTGGGAGAAATACATACGGAATGTACTATGTGTCACACCCATTTAAGAGAGGGCACTCTTGAATTTCTTTTTAATGAAAGCGAGAATGCATCAAGCGGACTTGCATTTGAGTTGAACGAAGACAAAAACAGCTATACTCTTGTTGATATGGGTGATTGCACCGACACGGAAATCGTAATTCCCTCCTACTATAACGGTTTACCTGTAACTAAAATTGGAGAGGGCGCATTTCTTAATAAATCAGGAATTACGAATGTGGTTGTTCCCGAGGGTGTGCTTAATATTGGCAACGGCGCGTTTAGAGAATGTGTAAATCTTGCGACCGTATCAATTCCAAGCACGGTAACGAGTATTGGTGAATACGCATTTTATAATTGCGCGCTCACTTTCCTTTCTTTGCCTGAAGGATTGACTGAAATTAAGCAATATACATTCTACGGTTGTGATTTTGAAAGTATAGCTATCCCATACGGAGTGATTGCGATTGGCGATGGCGCTTTTGCAGAATGCGACAAAATAATCGAACTTTCTCTCCCATCATCACTTGAAATCATTGGTAAAAATTCATTCTATAATTTAAAAAATATTGCAACAATAACGCTTCCAAAGGGATTAAGGACTATTGGCGACAGAGCCTTCAACTGCGATGATTTGGGAGTCGAAGCAAGAGATATTGTTATGTTTAATTACGTCAATAAAATCGGATCATATGCCTTCACAACCGGCTCGAATATAAATTATAAGGGAAAAAGTGCGGAATGGAATTCTATTTTGATTGACCCGAGAAATTATCAGTATAACGTAACCACTCTTGATGGTGCGTTTGTGGACTAATGGGAGGTGAAACTTATGAAAAAAATTTTAGTTTTGCTTTTTGTGCTTTGTGTTTTGCTTACCGCGTGCGGTGGTAACTACGATGATGGGCCATCTTGCCCCCAAAACGGTATTTTTGACGCTCCCGGTGAGTTTTATCTTGAGTGGGATATTCCCTCTATAAGAGATATTTCCGTTTCTAAGGACGGATTTTACAGTATGCCTGTTTATAGATTTGAAACCTTGGATGAGCTTATGCACCTTAAGGAGATAGTTGGAGCAGAGAAAATCGGCAATGAAGGAAAATCGTTTTATTGCTATCACTGTGTCACCGAAGAGCCCTGTCCTCACGAGGAATATAACGAGGATTTTTTTGAATACTACGACCTTCTTGTCGGCTGGCATCAGTACGCAGGTGTTGTAATTCCAACGCATCACAAGGTGATTAATCAGGGTGATACTGACAAAGAAACGCAAGAAAACGAAGAAGAGCCAATTGAAAATCCCATTGTTGCCAGATACGAAATCAAATATGATGGCTCCATTGTGGTTTCATTGCAAGGAGAAAGCTCTCAAGCTGAAACGAATGGTCAATGGATATTGGTTGCAGTTCCCAAAAAAACTATGGCGGATTGCGATAGCGTTGTTTTCTTGGTTGAGCTTCCCGAAACCGAATAAAATCATTGAAATAAAAACCGCCAAAATCGGCGGTTTTTTGTGGTTTGAAATGATGTTCAAATTTTGATTTATAGGGGAGTTAGTTAAGTAAAGATTTTCGCTTTTTTGAAAAAAAGCTCGCAAAAAACTTTCAATCGTGTTGGTATAAACAAATTCCGCGCAAATCGTGCGCCTACACTTCTGACGCGCTTGGCGCAAATGTTTTTCCGTTTGCAAACAAACGAAAAAACCACGCTTTGCTACTCTGCACATAGCCATTTTGATAGCAAAATGGCTACACACAATCTTCGTAGGGGGGCACTCCGTGCACCCGCATCGATATATTTGATATTTTTTTCATACGATGCTATTTTGATATCCACGCGGCTACGCACTCATTAGCAAATCACAGATTTTCGAGCTGCGTGCCAACAGCGAGAAAATCGTTATGTGTTATTTTGTTTGACAAAATAACACGATTTGCGCGGAATTTGTATATAAAATCGATTAAAAAGTTTTGAGGTTATAGGGGGATTTTTCAAAATCCCTCTAAATCTTTTCTTAACTATCTTTTCTTAACTATCCTTCCTCCTATAAATCCCAATTTATTAAGCAAAAACAGGGCGCGATTGCGCCCTGTTGTGTTTATTGACACCCATTAAATTCGAATTTATTAATAATTTCTGAGTAATTTTTGAACATATAGTTCAGTTACACATTACCCCGACTGCACCGTTCAAGTATCTCAAAAAATAATACCTATTTATTGTTGCACGGCGCATATTTATTCATTTTTACGGAAAGATAAATATATAAAACTAAAAACAAGGAGAAAGTCATGAAAAAAGAAACCAATGGAAAGAAAAAACATCCTAAAATTCCTGATTTAATGTTTCAAAATGTGAAAATCCCCGAAGATTTAGCGCCAACCCCTATAAATCCTGCGATGGACGATGCAAATCAGTTAAACATTCCACGAAATCCGGGACCCACCTTTAATGCGCTTGATTGGAATCTTCCTTATGAACCTCTTGCGACTGATGAAAATGTGCATCCAACTCCTAATCCTCACACGGATAGAAGAAAGAAAAAGCAATAAATTAAAAAGCAAAATATACAAAAAAAGAAGCACAAGGCAAACATCAGAATGTCTTGTGCTTACTTGCTTTTTGGTTTTTGCACTCTGCCGATACATTTGTGCGCTAAAGAGAACGAATTCACGCCTTCTGCATCTAAATGAGGCAGAGCCTTGTATATTAGCGATTTTTATTTTCCTACGCAGAAATGGGAAAAAATTTCGGAAACAATATCCTCGTCAACTTCCCTGCCGTCAATTTCAGAGAGGTGTGACATCGCAAGCTCAAGATCAACACCCGCAAGATCGGGTGAAAGCCCCAACTCAAGCGCTTCAAGAGCCAAAATGAGATGCTTTTCCGCGTTAACAAGGGACGCGTGCTGACGCGCGTTAATCAAAACGGCATCGTTTTGCGTGTCAATCTGCTCATTGATGTAAAGCTCCTCAACCAAGGAACGAAGCGCACCGAGTCCCCCTTCGTTTTTTGCAGAAATTCGCAAAATATGATCGAAATTTTCTTTCAATATGCTCTCGTCGAGCACGGATGCCTCGTCATCCTTGTTTATCAAAGCAATTTTTGTCGCGTTCAAATTTTCAAGTGCACTTATAATTTCAAAATCCTTGTCATCAAGCGTGCGTGAGTTGTCAAACACCGAGAGAATAAGCTCTGCTTCGTCAAGGGATTTGCGAGCGCGTTCAACACCGATTTTTTCAACCGCATCCTCCGTATCGCGAATGCCCGCCGTGTCAACAAGTCGAAGCGTCACCCTACCGAGTGAAACGGTTTCGGTCAAAATATCTCTCGTCGTTCCCTCAATTTCGGTAACGATTGCCGCTTCTCTTCCAACAAGCTTGTTGTAAAGACTGCTTTTTCCAACGTTGGGCTTTCCGCAAATAACGGTGCGAACGCCCTCCATAACTGCGTGCCCTGTTTTGTAAGTGGATTTAAGAGCAGAAACGTCTTTGAGCAACTCACGAGTCGTATCCGCCATCTCAAAAGAATCCATATCCGCAAGATCCTCCTCGGGATAGTCAACCTTGGCATAAACTTGTGCCACGAGAGCCACGAGCTGACGGTAAAGAGATTCACAAGCCGCCTTGATTTTACCGCCCATAGCAGAACGAGCCAAAATAACCTGCTCGTCATTCTTGGCCTCAAGCAACGTACCAAGCGCCTCTGCCTGGGAGAGTGCCATTTTGCCATTTACAAAAGCGCGACGGGTGAATTCTCCCGCCTCTGCAGGTCGAGCCCCTGCCGCAAATACAGCAGAAAGCACCTTTTGAGTGATGAAAATTCCACCGTGACAGTTGATTTCAACGGTATCCTCACCCGTGAATGACCTCGGAGCGCAAAATTTCACGCAAAGTCCGTCATCTATTATCTTTTCTTCGGAAATAATATGTCCATAAGTCATCATATTGGGTTTCAAATCAGCAATTTTCTTCCCAGAAACACTTCTGAAAACGCGTTCGGCAATTTCAAATGCCTCATTTCCCGAAATTCTGATGACCGCAACGCCACCCTTCCCTACGGGACTTGACAACGCCGCTATCGTATCGTAAAAATTCATTTTTTCCTCTTTGTTTTTTATAATTTTATGATTTATTGTATCACACTTTGTTTGTATTGTCAATGCGCTAAATTGGGATTTATCGGGGAAAAGATAGTTTAGAAAAAATTTAGGGGGGATTTTGAAAAATCCCCCTATAACCCCAAAACTTTTTAATCGGTTTTTCAAAATAAATTCCGCGCAAATCGTGTTGTTTGGTGCAACCAAACAACACATAACGATTTTTAAGGCATCTTAACAGGCGCCTTAAAAAT
>JAZQUS010000109.1:0-4450 GCA_045631445.1 Eubacteriales bacterium | reverse complement strand
AGAAAAGATTTAGGGGGATTTTGAAAAATCCCCCTATAACCCCAAAACTTTTTAATCGTAGGTGTTGAATTAAGACCGCGCAAATCGTATTGTTTGATTGAAATCAAACAATACATAACGATTTTCTCACTGTTGGCAGGCAGTTCGAAAATCTGTGATTTGCTAATGCCCAACGTAGCCATTTTGCTATCAAAGCGGTTATGTGCCGATTTTGTAGGGGGGCACTCCGTGCACCCGCTTATGAACTCAAACTAATTTCATTTTTGGCGGGAGGAAAAACCCCTCCCCTACGGATTTGTGCGAAGCCATTTTGCTATCCAAACGGCTATATGCAGAGTAGCAAAGCGTGGTTTTTTCGTTTGTTTGCAAACGGAAAAACATTTGCGCCAAGCGAGTCAGAAGTGAAGGCGCACGATTTGCGCGAAATTTGTTTACCATAATACGATTGAAAGTTTTTTGCGAGCTTTTTTTCAAAAAAGCGAAAATTTTTATCTTTGTAATTTCCCGATAAATCAAAATTTGAACAATTACAAGAGCCATTTTCACAAAAAACGACCGTATTTTTCTCTTCACTCCTCAAAAATCTCAATTTTTAACCTATATATAGAAGAAAAATCAAAAAAATTCATCAAAAACCCTTGACAAAATCGTACTTTTGTGTTTATAATATATGATGTCATTGTGTAAAAGCGTAAGTACGGCTGAAAAGCAACACGCTTCCGAACATATTACCAAGGAGGTGGCAATAATGCTCAGAACATATCAACCCAAGAAAAGACAGAGAAAAAAAGAGCACGGTTTCAGAAAGAGAATGAGAACTGCTGACGGTAGAAACGTTCTTAAGAGAAGACGCGCTAAAGGCAGAAAAAGATTGACATATTAATCTTTTGAGGGCGGCTTAAAAGCCCCAAAAATGTACCGATGACCGAGTGCGGTTGCAAACGCGACCCCAAAACCGTCATCGGTTTTTTTGTGACTTACTTTTTTGAGGAAAAAGTAAGCAAAAACCTTTTTATAGAGCTTCGCGGTTGTAGCCATATCGTTATCAAAGCGGCTACGCACAAACAAAGTAAATTTTTGAACATCAAACCTTTAGGTTGGATGTTCGTAGTTTTGAAATACAATACTGACCGCCGTACTTGTACATAAGGACAGAATTGGAATTTCAAAACCGAGGATTTCGTAAGAAATACTCGAAAATTTACGTCAAATCAGCACAAACCAATGCGATTGTTTTACGTCGCTTTTTCAAAAGCGACCGCCCGCCGCGTAGGCAAACTTATTTTAACTAACTTTAACGGAAGCACAAAATTTCAGCACAGGACAAAAAAGAAAGGACGGCAACCTCAAAATGAAGGATATTGCGATAAAAGAAAATCATCTTTATCAAAAAGCATATCGAAACGGTGAGAAGGCACACTCAAAGCACATTTCCGTTTACATTTTGCGCGACTGGGGAGCTAAAAAGCAAATGCTTCAAAACCCCGAAAAGCAGTATATCAACCGCGTCGGACTTTCGGTTTCAAAAAAGATTGGCGGAGCAGTGCAACGCAACAGAACAAAAAGAGTAATCAGGGCAGGCCTTCGTGACGCAAGAGCGCACGGACAACTCAAAACAGGCTATCTTATTGTAATAGCCGCAAGGGTCGGAGCGCACGAAGCAAGCAGCAACGATATGGCAAAGGAATTAATCCGCGCCTTTGAAAAGCTCAATATGTACAAATCGCCAAAACCAACACAGGAAGAGGATAGCGGCAAATGAAAAAAATTTGCATCGCACTCGTTCGCTTTTACCAAAAGCATCTTTCGCGTCTTAAGGGACAACCCACCTGCCGTTTTCGTCCCACATGCTCCCAATATGCTATTGAAGCATTTATGGAGTGGGGAGTTTTCATTGGAATCGGCTTAACCGCGTGGAGAATACTCCGTTGCAATCCATATTGCAAGGGAGGATATGATCCTGTTCCCGAGCGCAAGAAGAAGCAAAAATGACACCGTGGCTCGCTTTTGAGCAATCAAACGGTTTACCGAAGTGCTATTCGGTGCATAATTAGATAGCACAAAAACCCATTAAAACAGAAAGGGAATTAACCAACTTTGGTTAATTAAATTTGACGTTGAAAATGAAAAAGATTTTTAATTCAAGAATTTTTAGCATCATCGTTCTTTTGGTTGTAGTGTCCACGTTGCTCACCGCTTGTATGGGTGGCGCGCAGACAACAACCGTTGAAAAGAACGTTACAAATTATAACGGTGCTGAAAATATTCTCAAGCAAGAGGAGCTCGATGCTATCGCAACAAAAATTTATAACAACAAAGAGGCAAAGGAAGCATTCATTGCCGCTTACCGTGGTTATGACGTTATTGACGGTCAGTATTCAGATTTTTCTCAAGACCTCGGGGTTAATTACGATTACGTAAAAAAGGTTATCGCAAAGTATGCAGAAATTGTTTTTGTGGAAAAAGCTCCCGAAACAACAACTCCTGAAGAAACTCCCGAAGAAACCCCTGATGCAACAACTCCCGAAGAAACTCCTGATGTAAAGGGTGTAATTTTCGCAGAAGCAGATGCAGACCTCATCTTGGCTGCAATTCAGGATAAGGTTGAACTTAATCAAAAGCGCGACCTTCTTGGAAACATTCGTTTCTATATTGGTACAGCACTTAACTGGATTACAAAAACAATTGGTTTTGGAAACTACATCATCGGTATTTGTATCTTTGCTATTTTGGTTGAGCTTTGCATGATGCCCCTTACAATTAAGCAGCAGAAGAACTCAATCAAGCAGGCAAAGCTTCGTCCGAAGGAAATGGCAATCAGAAATCGCTATAAGGGAAGAAATGACCAAGCAACACAGCAAAAAGTTGCTCAGGAAATTCAAGATCTCTACCAAAGAGAAAACTTCAATCCAATGGGCGGTTGTCTTCCTATGCTTGTTCAGCTTCCCATTATTATGATTCTTTATAACATCGTAGTTGACCCCATTCAGAACGTTCTTGGCGGAAGCGCAAGTTTTGTTGAGGCAATCAAAACATTCTTTACAACAAGTCAGGCGGCAGGTGGTCTCGGACTTACACTCAAGTCAACAAACGGATCTATCGAATTGCTCTCTCAGTTAAAGAATATTGATTTTTCAGGAATGAAAAACTTCGCATTCTTTAGCAACGGTGAAGAAGTTTATGAACAACTCTTGGCATTCCAAGGCAACGTTCCTTCCTTTAACATTGGTTCTCTTAACTTTGGCTTCACACCAAGTTTTAAGGAAAATTACTTGCTTCTTTTAGTTCCCGTTCTTACTTTTGTAACTTACTTCTTCTCAATGAAAATTTCAAAGAAGTTTATGTATCAGCCCACACAGAACGAAAATGCTCCCGGTGCAGGTTGCTCCACAAAGATGATGGAATACTCCATGCCTCTTATGTCAACCTACTTTGCATTCCTCGTTCCCGGAGCTGTAGGTATTTACTGGATTTTCAGAAGCATTATTATGACAGTGAAGCAGTACATTATGAGCAAGATTATGCCTCTCCCTCAGTTCACAGAGGAGGATTATAAAGAGGCAGAGCGCGAGCTCGGCTCTAAAAAGCCCCAAAGAAAGCGCAAAAATGAAAGCGAAGCAAATCTCGATCCTAACAGAGAGAGACCACGTTCACTTCACCACATCGACGACGATGATGAAGAATATCCCACATTCATACAAAAATAAGAAAGACGAGAATATAAAATGAGAAAAGAAACTATTCAAACCGCCAAAACGGTTGAAGAAGCGCTCACACTTGCCGCTAAAGAGCTTGGCACAAGCGTTGACGCCCTTGAATATACAGTACTTGAAGAGCCCAAGAAGGGACTTTTCGGTATCGGTTCAGCCCCTGCAAAAATTCAGGCAAGCTATGCACTTACAGGTATTGAGCTTGCAGTAGCATTCGTTGAAACAACACTTAAAAATATGCACATCGATGCAACAGTAACAGTATCCGATACAGAGCTTGGTAAGAAGATTGACGTTACAGGTGAAGCCGCAGGAGTACTTATCGGTCACCACGGTGAAACACTCGATTCCTTCCAGCACCTTGCAAATCTTGCCGCTAACAGAACACAGAACAAGAAGACTCCTGTTCCCAAGATTTCTGTTGATATTGAATCTTATAGAGCAAAGAGAGAAGAAACTCTTCGCGCTCTCGCAAGAAGAATGGCTCACAAGGTTGTTAAGTTCAAGAGAAGCGTAATGCTCGAGCCCATGAACCCCTATGAGCGCCGCATTATCCACGCAGAGCTTCAGAACTTCCCCGGTGTTAATACTAACTCCATTGGTTCTGAAAACAATCGTAAGGTTGTTATCTACCTCGACGAAAACAAAAAATAAAAAAACAAAATTTAAGAGGACTCGCAAGAGTCCTCTTTTTTTGATAAATTGGGATTTATCTATGCCTTCCCCAGCGGGGAAGGGGG
>JAZQUS010000108.1:0-3168 GCA_045631445.1 Eubacteriales bacterium | reverse complement strand
AGAAGCTCCGATGCCTTCGCATCATACTTCCCCTTAGTGAACCAATTGTGTAAGGGGTAATCACGGTATGCATCCGCTGCGACCTCAGCCAATCGATCAATATCTTTTTCCTGCACGAGATATAAACCCGCTTGTTCTATTGCTCGTTTTGCAAGCGGAATTTCAATTTTTCTAACTAATTTATCCATTCGTTTTTCCTTTTACCAAACAAAGTCTACAAAATCAGGTGTTGTTCATCACGCCGTCAAAAAATCTAAACAATTTGCTCTCCATTTCCTTTGCGTGGGGAACAAAGTGAAGTTTGTAACTTCCGAACCCATCTATATCAAGGTCGATCCTTCCGTATTCATCGGAACATAAGTGTATCAAGATTTCACGCAAAAAGCTCTCGTGCAAAAGAAAAGGAAGTTCAGCGGTAATATGTACGTAAGTAAGGTCAGCAAGTGGAATTTTTGCTTCCTTTTTGCTGTGTATGTAGAGAAATTCGTCATCGTACTCTAACTGCACATCGGGGAGCTTGAGATATAAATAATAAGGACGAACAAAGAGACCGTATCCAACCAATCCGAAGAAAAGCATAATGCCAAGTGCAATTCCCCAAGCGAGAGGCTCTCTCAGCAAGTCCGGTACAAGACAGAACATGCTGACAGGAATACCTATCATAGCTATAGCCGAAAAAATAGTTCCAAATATAAGCTCAACCTTCAAAATCTTGAGGCTGCTCATTTTTCTGACAAGTACGTTCATAATAACTCCTCCTAAAATACTTTATCCATCATGCTTTCTTATTTGAAGCTGCCTTGGATACAAGCAAAACCACAAGCATTGCAAGGAAAAGCACAGCGGATACCTTGTGAATCAAGGCAAGTGCAACAATTCCGTGAACATTCATAATCACGATGCCGGTAATCAAAGCGACACCGTAAAATGCTCTCATCAAAATCTCAAGTGCAGGAAATTTCCATTCCTTTTTGGTTAATACCGTATAGGCAATCAAAGCCAAAACACCAATTACAGAAATAACAATATGTGCGGTCATGCCGGTAGCTCTGAGTAAAAACAACAGAACACCGATAAGCAGCATAATAGGCGCAAAAATCAAATCTTTTTTCATGACAGTTTGTTTCCTTTCTTATTTATCAAGTTTTTTCTTTCCAAGCTTATCGAGACCGAAGAACAAGAAACCTACAACAACAAAGGCAACAGAAAGGATACCGATCCACATAAGCACGCCACCAACACCCTGCGTATCAAGATTTACAAAGAAGTAAGGGTAGATAAGGGGTGTGGTTGTGGTAGGAATCAAAATAGAAGAGTCAAACTTCAAGATGATTGCCTGGATAAGCAGGAAAATTACGTAACCGAGAGGAAACGCGATAGATGCTACGGGATAATACCACTTAGCTTTTTTGCGCTCGTAGAACAAAAACCAGTCTGCTATGTACATAATGGGAAGCACAACATGGAAGCACAAGCTACCGATTCTCCAGTTAGCTTGAGGATCGCGGCCTTCTGCGCCTGCGAGCATAATGTTAAACACGAGGAAGGTAAGCAAAATGCCAAGCATTCCGATAAACTTGAGGATAGGAGCCGCTGAAACAAAACTATCTTCTTTTTTCTTTGCAGTTTGAATCAGTCCGGCGAGCATAACACCGATACAAAGGAAATTACTGATGTTTGTGAAGTGAACATAGAAATCCCAGCGGATTGTGTTAATGTTGTCGAAGATTCCAAGGCTTGCTACAAGACCTACGAATCCAAGCGTAAGGTAAATGGTTTGGTAAATTAACTGTGCTGTTCTGTTTTTAATCATGATTATTTCTCCCTTTCAAAAATTTATATTTATTTCATTTTGCTTGATGGCATATTAAACCCCAATTTATGATGCAATTCATATTGCCGTTTTACAATTTTAGAGGTCTCCGTATAAAAAGGTGCAGGCCCCTCAAATTCAGTATCGCCGACGGTCATATCGGCTCGGATTGCAGAATCATAAATAGACCTTCCGAAAAACGGGATTTTAATTTTAGCTATTGGTGTCAAAAATCTTGCGTGGTACTCCACCTCGGCTGCGAAAGAATAGAGCGAAGTATTTCCCGTATGCGTGGCAAGAATTGCTAATTGTTCGTGGTCGGTTAGTGATTCTCGATTTTTAATATATATTTTTTCATTATCGCAAATAACATATCCCGCCGCCTTGTTTAATGATTCAATAAAGCGAGGAAGCCTTGCAAATTTTGAAGAGTTTTTATATGAGATGCTCTGCTGAACAATTTCCTTATAAAACTCCGGAACACTCAAAACTCCACCCTCAGCATAGGATGCAATCGTCTTTATGTATGTATCAGCCACAAGGTAAGCCCCTTCGGACAAGGGATTTCTAAAATAGCGTTTAAGTGCTTTATGGTGATGCTGTCCTCTATAAACTACTACACGATTTATTTCACAGTTCAATTTCTTTCTGTTTTCGTCCGTGGGGTCTGCAAGGCAGTTCGTCAATATCTCGTAATTGAAATAAATAAAGGATATTGTCACTCCCGGTGTATCACCATCGGCAAGAGATCCATCTTCGGCATCGTGTTCTTGTTCTCTGAGTTTTAACAGGCTATATACATAGTCGTTATCATTTGGAACTGCATATAAAAACCAATCGTCAAAAAAGTGATCGCATTTTAGTCTTTCTCCACTTGAATCGGGAAAATCAAAAATATCTTTCGCTGAAAGTATGTTTGATATGGAGCGATTCACCATATAAAAGCCGTCTGCGGTTTTTAAAATGTCAGGCTTCTCAATGTTTGTGTTAGAGAGTAAAAACTCAAAAATTTTTGGTGTATTTTTATCTATCATTTCTACCTCCTCAAAACCAAAAATACAGTAAACCTATTTTATCGTATATATTATATAATTTAAGGTATGACAAGCCTCTTACAAATAAAACAAAAAAGCCGTCAAATCGACGGCTTTTCCTAAGTTCGTTATTTGGATTTTTTCTCCCAAAGCAATCCGCAAGTTTCTTCCGCCCAACTGTACTGGGACATATACTCGCCGATAAATTCAGGCTTCCCGGATTTTAAGTAATTAAAATAATCACAATCAATTTTCTCGGGGTTGATAGAATAGAGATAGATTTTTCGTTCGAAAATCTCCCCCATTCCGATAGTCTCAAGG
>JAZQUS010000107.1:0-3674 GCA_045631445.1 Eubacteriales bacterium | reverse complement strand
TTGCAAACGGAAAAACATTTGCGCCAAGCGCGTCAGAAGTGAAGGCGCACGATTTGCGCGGTCTAAATTATTACCCACTTATAAAAGTTTTTTGCGAGCTTTTTTTCAAAAAAGCGAAAATCTTTACTTAACTAACTATTCAATAAATCAAAATTTGAAACTTCCAAAGGAGAATTATTATGAAACACCCGACTTATGTTAAAAATTGTATAGAGCTACTCACAAAGTCGGGCTATTCCGCATACGCGGTAGGTGGCGCGGTGAGAGACTCCTTGCTTGGTAAAGAGCCGTCCGACTGGGATGTTACAACAAGTGCAACTCCCGACGAAATTTTGTCCGTTTTTGCAGATTTTCGCACCATTCCGACAGGAATTAAGCACGGAACGATTACCGTTTTGTTTGATGAGGACGGTATGCGATATCCTATCGAGATTACAACATACCGAGTTGACGGAGAATATCGAGATTCTCGACACCCCGAAAGTGTTAGCTTTTCCAAAAATATACGCGATGACCTCTCGCGCCGAGATTTCACGGTAAACGCGATGGCATATAACGAAACCGATGGTCTTATTGATATATTTGATGGTGCAAACGACCTCAAAAACAAGGTAATTCGTGCAGTTGGTAATCCCGAAACTCGTTTTCGCGAGGACGCACTCCGAATTTTGCGCGCATTCCGATTTGCCGCTCAACTCGAATTCGAAATTGAAGAAAACACGCTTGTAGGCGCAAAAAAATGCGCTCATTTAATCAAAAATATTGCTCGAGAACGCATCTCGGCAGAATTCAAACGCCTTCTCGCATCAAGCGGAGCAACGTATTCACTTCAAAAAATTGTTGAAAATGGCATTTGGAACGAAATTTTTGAAATTTTGCCACCATCTAACGAAACAATTCGCTCATTAAGTTGTGTTTCAAACGGAAATTTTGCCACTCGTTTGGCAATTTTGCTCACAAACTATGACGAAACCGAGCGCGAGCTTACACTTAATTCGTTGCGGCTTTCAAACGAAGAAAAAAAGAAGGTTCTGCGCCTTTGTAAAGTCAAGGATTTTCCCACGCCCAACGAAAACCCACTGAAGTTGGCAAGGCATTTCCTTCATTTATATGATAATATATTATATGATGCGCTCGAAGTCCTTTCGGTTTACTTGTCAAATGATAATTTTGAGTCATTCAAAACAATTGTTTTATCAGAAGAAAAACAAAAAAGACCTCTTCGCATCTCCGACCTAAAGGTAAACGGCAACGATTTGCTCCCTTTATGCAACAAAAACCACGCACTCGTCGGCAAAACACTCAATTTCCTGCTATATCTTGTAATTGACGCTCCCGACTTGAATGAAAAAGATATTTTGATTAGCAAAGCGAAAGAAATAATTAAAGAATTTGAATAAATTATTGCATTTTATATTTAAATTTGATATAATAAATTTTGGTTCATTTTAATATAATTATTTGATAAATTTTGTTTATATATTGGAGGTATTTATGCAGATTATTAAAGTAAAAAATTATGATCAAATGAGTGAAGAAGCACTCAAAATCATTCTTGACGTTGTTAAAAACAAGCCCGATGCGGTTCTCGGTCTTGCAACAGGCTCAACACCACTCGGACTCTATGCAAAAATGATTGAGGATCACAAAAATAACGGTACGTCCTATGCAGAATGTCGCGCAGTAAACCTTGACGAATACGTTGGTCTTGATATAAACAGTGATCAAAGCTACGTTTATTTTATGAGAGAAAATCTCTTTAAAAACATCGATATTAAGCTCGAAAATACACATATCGAAAACGGTAAGGCAGATGATACAGAAGTGGAATGTGCGCGTTACAATGCCCTTCTCGGTGAACTCGTTCAGGACGTTCAAGTTCTTGGAATCGGCTCAAACGGTCACATCGCATTCAACGAGCCCGGAACTTCCTTTGACTCCGTAACTCATATCGTTGACCTCGCAGAAAGCACAATCAAGGATAATTCTCGCCTTTTCAACTCAATCGATGAAGTTCCCCGTCAGGCATTCACAATGGGTCTTTCCAATATTATGAACGCAAAGAAAATTGTAATCCTTGCTAACGGTGAAGGCAAGGCATATGCCATCGGTGAGCTTGTTAACGGTGAAATCCGCGAGGAAGTCCCTGCAACAATCCTTCGCAATCACCCCGATTGCATTCTCATCTGCGACGAGCTTGCAGGTAAGTATATTTAATAGTTAGTTAAGTAAAAAATTAGGGGGATTTTGAAAAATCCCCCTATAACCCCAAAACTTTTAATCGTGGGTTTGAGTTGATTCGTCGTAAATTTTCGACAATTCGTTACGAATTGTCGGTTCAATACGCAAAATTCTCTTACGAAAATAATTTTTCGACGTGAATTTTGTGTTTTGAACTACGAAAATCAATCAATTTGATTGATTTTCTAAAATTAACTTTGATTGCACGTAGCCATTTGAGTATCAATAAGTCTATAATTTCACTAGCAAATCACAGATTTTCGAGATGACGAGAAAATCGTCTTGTGTCGCACTCGTGCGACACGATTTGCGCGGGATTTATTTATACCAACACGATTGAAAGCTTTTTGCTTCTTTTTCTCGAAAAAGAAGATATCTTTTTTTCAACTAACTTCAACCAATAAAAACAAAGGAAAAACAAAAATGGCACAATCAAAAATTTTGCGCGCTATGACGAGTGACGGTAGCGCGAGAATACACATTATTAATTCAACCGATATTGTAAATACGGCAATAAAATATCACAACACCACTCCCACTGCGAGCGCAACGCTTGGACGTCTTCTCACTGCGACCTCAATTATGGGTTGTATGCTTGGTAATGTAGACGATAGCATCACCGTTTGCTTCGGTGGTGACGGCCCTGCGGGTAGAGTTTTGGCAGTAGGTGATTACTACGGAAACGTGCGAGGATATATTCAAAATCCCGACGTTGACCTTCCCTTAAAGCCAAATGGAAAGCTTGACGTTGGCGGAGCGGTTGGTCAGGGACTTTTGAATGTAATCAGAGATACAGGCGCAGAAATCCCCTTCTCTGGCTCAATCAAAATCGTTAGCGGAGAAATTGCAGAGGATATTGCGCAATATTACGCAGAAAGCGAGCAAATTCCTACAGTTTGCGCACTTGGTGTGCTTGTTGAGACAGATTTCACATGTCGCGCGGCAGGCGGAGTTCTCATTCAGCTCCTTCCCTTTGCTGACGATAAAACGATTGCAGCGATTGAAAAGAATCTGCCCAAGCTTTCAAATGTTTCTTCTCTTTTTGAAGCAGGACTTTCTAATGTGGAAATAGCAGAATACACGCTTGAGGGCATCGAATATGATCTTTTTGACGAGCTTGACGTTGATTATCTTTGCAACTGTTCAAGAGATAGAATGGAGCGCGCGCTCATTTCTCTTGGCAAGCCCGAGCTTCAAAAAATGCTTTGGGAGCAGGTTGCCGAGGGCAAAGAGGAGCATTTGGAGGTAAATTGCCGCTTCTGTAATAAAAAACATATCTTTACACGCGAAGATATTGAAAAAATGTTCGAAGAATAATAAAAAAATTAAGAAAATTTTGTAAAAAACTATTGACATTTATATTTGACTGTGATATAATAACTTCTGCCGTTGAAAGAACGGCAGGTATGGAAGCATAGCTCAGTTGGGAGAGC
>JAZQUS010000106.1:0-13436 GCA_045631445.1 Eubacteriales bacterium | reverse complement strand
TGCCTGTTCTACACCGAGAAAAATCATTAGTTCTATAACGGCACATAGACAAACCGTGTTTTTGCTCGCAAAATGATGTCGTGTAGACATCAAACGGTTTGTTTGCCTCGCCATTTATTTTCTATTAACTATTATTTTTTTTGCGCGAGGCGTGACACAATTTGCGCGGAATTTATTTTCAAAAAACGATTTGAAAGTTTTGGGGTTATAGGGGGATTTTTCAAAATCCCCCTAAATCTTTTCTTAACTATCTTCTCCCCGATAAATCTCAATTTATTTAACGCTCATGCCGTTTTTTAGCTTGTCAAGAGCACTTTTTTCAATTCTCGAAACATATGAACGAGAGATGTTTAGCTTTTCGGCAATTTCCTTTTGAGTATAGCTTTTATTGAGTCCAAAAAGACCGTATCGCATTGTTATAATCTGCTTTTCTCTTTCGTCAAGAGTGCTTTCAACAAGTCGAAGTGCGCGAATTATCTGGTTTTTTGTGTCAAGCTCTTCACCAAGATCCTCGTTTGTGCTTAAAATGTCCATATAAGTCAACGGATTTCCATCGCGATCAATGTCGATAGTTTCCTCTAACGATACCTCACCCGTGTGTTTTTTCTGCGCGCGAAAGTGCATTAAAATCTCATTTTGAACACACCTTGCGCCATAGGTGGCAAAGCGAGTACCGCTTTCTATTTTGAAGGTGTCAACCGCCTTGACAAGACCGACAATTCCAATCGAGATAAGGTCCTCGGAGTCGGGAGCGGTGGAATAATATTTTCTCACGATATGGGAAACAAGTCTAAGATTGTGTAAAATCAGCTTTTGCCGCGCATCCTCGTCACCGCCCCGAGCCTTTACGAATGCTTCCCTTTCCTCAGAGGCGGAGAGCGGCTTTGGAAATTTGTTTGGTGTTGAAACGCCCAAAATTAAGTGGTAAATGTGTAAAATCAAACTAAAAATAAAGCTTAGCATATCTTCCCCCAAAAATTAAGTTTATTAATTCTATGCCGCTAAATTTTATTTTTGCTTGTACGGTGCAGATTATTAAAAAGCTATTGACATTTTCACATTTATGATACAACTTTCTTAACTCCAAGCATTTCAAGTTTTTTTCTTTTTCATAATCAACAAAAACAAGCTCCAAAGCATCGGGACTTGTTTTGTTATAAGAAAAATATACACTTTTCCGATAAATTTTCAGTCAAAATAATACACTTTTCCGAAATTTGACAAATTTTTAATTAGGGTGTATAATTGATTTAATGTGAAAATTGTTATTAACGAAGAGAAAGGAGCGCACTTATGCCACTTAAAATTATAAGACAAGACATAACTTTAATTAAATGCGATGCGGTGGTTAATCCGACGGACAGATGGTTATCTGGCGGTGGTGGAGCTGATGCGGCTATTCACGATGCTGCAGGTGAGCAACTTGATTTGCATTGTGAAGAGATTGGCTCGCTCTCGGTAGGCGAGGCGATAATCACGCCTGCATACGATATGCCGTATTGCAAACACATTATTCACGTTGCAGGCCCGATGTGGCGCGATGGTTTGGACGGTGAGCGCGTTTTGCTCCGTTCTTGCTATCTTGAAGCACTTCAACTTGCTTGGAAAAACAAGTGTCGCTGCGTCGCTTTCCCGCTCATTTCGTCGGGTACTTACGGATATCCAAAGGACAAGGTTTTGAAGCTCGCAACCGCTACGATCAGTGAATTCTTGATGAAGCACGAGATGAATGTTTATCTTGTAGTTTATGACGCGCACTCATATGAAATTAGCCAGGCTTTGAGAAGCGAGCTTGACAAATATATTGAGAGCGTTTACGATCAAGACGACGAGGAAGAAGAATATGAGGACGAGGGTTGGCTTAATCCCAGAGGTGCTGATTGTTCCAAGGCTTTCCCAATGTGTTCTTGTGTTGAAAGCAGCTCGTTGGACGATTTCTTTGAGGATCTCGACAAGGGATTTAGTGATACGCTTTTTGACTACATTGATGCGAAGGGTATTACCGACGTTGAGGCATATAAGCGTTCAAACGTGAGCCGCAAGGTGTTCTCAAAAATCAAATGCAACAAGGGTTATCAGCCCTCGAAGATTACCGCGGTGAGCTTTGCAATTGGCTTGCGTCTCAATCTCGAGGAAACCGAGCATCTTTTGAACACCGCAGGAATGTGCCTGTCCCGTTCAAGTAAGTTTGATGTTATCATCGAATACTTCATCAAAACCGAAAAATATCAGGACATTCACGAGGTTAACGAAACGCTCTATCAGTACGATCAGGTGCTTCTTGGTTGTTAAAATGTCCCCCATCAAGCGACCTCGGATAAAACAAAATAGTGTAAGATATAGTCGTAGGGCAGAGATGCCGAGCGACTATATTTTTATTTTGGAGGACAAAGCAATGAAGAAAAATGAGAAGATGATTGCAGATTGTGAAGGTATTGAAATGCCAGTTGTTGAAAAGTGCCATAACGGTATTAGCGAGCTTGTGTTCATTATTGACCGAAGCGGTTCGATGTCGGGGCTTGAGGCGGACACGATTGGTGGTTTTAATTCAACGATTGAAAGTCAGCGCGAGAAAGGTGGCAAGGTTTATGTTTCAACTGTGCTTTTCGACCACGAAAGTTTCGTGCTTCACGATCGCGTGGATATTGAAAAGGTTGAAAAGATGACACGTCGCAACTATCAGGTGCGCGGAAGCACCGCCTTGCTCGATGCAGTCGGTGACGCGATGCATCACATCAAAAACGTGCACAAGTATGCTCGTGCCGAGGACGTTCCTGAACACACAATTTTTGTAATTACTACTGACGGTATGGAAAATGCGAGCTGCCGTTACACACAGAAAATGATTAAAACTCGTATCACTCAGGCACAAAAAGAGCGCGGTTGGGAGTTCATCTTCCTTGGTGCAAATATCGACGTGGCGCAAACCGCCGACGACCTCGGAATTCGTCGTGACCGTGCGACTAATTACAAATACGATCCTAAGGGCGTTGATGCTTCTTACAGAACGATGAACAAAGCCATTGCCAACGTTCGTGATTGCAATGATGATTTTGACCTTGGGGACATTATGGACGAGGAAGATAAGAAATAAGGAGAAAGTTATGGCAAAGGAATTGGAACAGAAAGTTAAAACAATAAAGGTGGTTTATGCAGAGCCGGCGGATTATTTTCCTAAATCAACAAGACAAAAGTATAGGTTGGGAGAATACCATTATGCGCTCACAAATGAGAAGATTGATTATCTTATAAAATCAGTAATGCTCGGTCACGCGGTGGGTGATGCGCTTGGCGTACCCGTTGAATTCTGCACAAGAGATGAGCTTGACGCAAATCCCGTGACCGATATGCTTGGCTTTGGCACGTACCCTTATCCTGCAGGAACGTGGAGCGACGATACAAGTATGAGCTTGTGTACGCTTGAGGCGATGAGCCACGAGGATTGGAAGTTGTCTATGATCATGGATAATTTCGTTAAGTGGATAAATGACGGTGAATTTACGCCCACGGGCGAGTGCTTTGATGTTGGTGTGACAAGTAGTAAGGCAATAATGGCATATTTGCGCGGTGCATCGGTAAATGAGTGTGGTTTGAGCGGTGAGTTTGACAACGGAAACGGATCTCTTATGAGAATTAATCCCTTTGTGTTTTGTGCGGCTATTCCCAATATAGATTACGACTTTTTCAGAGAAGTAATAGCAAAGGGATCAAAGCTAACTCACGCTCACGAGAGAGCGATTGTGGGTTGCCAAATTTACGCTTATTCGCTTTCTTTCCTCTTAACCGAGCAATCCAAGGAAAGCCTGAAACGAGGCATTGACGAGGCATATAATGACTTGAAAGACGTGTCGGAAATAAGCCATTATAACCGCATTTTTGAGCCGAATTTTGTTACATTAGGCAGAGATGAAATCAAAAGCAGCGGCTACGTTGTCGATACACTTGAAGCGGCCCTTTGGTGCGTGCTCACAACTGATAGCTATCGCGAATGTGTGCTCAAAGCAGTAAATATTGGCGGAGATACCGACACCGTCGCCGCCGTTGCAGGCGGCCTCGCTGGCGCGCTCTACGGATACGACGCAATCCCTAAAGAGTGGCTTGATACTCTTGCTAAAGTGGGATATATTGAGGATCTCTGCGATAAGCTTCTTTATATAATAATTCAACATCCACGATTAAAAAGTTTTTTGTGAGCTTTTTTCAAAAAAGCGAAAATCTTTACTCAACTAACTACTAGCCAAATCACAATTTATCAAATTTTATGCATCAGGATTATAAATTTGCTTGTACGGTTGAAAAAAACGAAAAAAGCTATTGATTTTATAATAAAATATTGATATAATTTTTAATATAGACTATGAAAATTTGGAGGTGTGACGTTATGGCAAAAAAGAAGATGAGCAAAAGAACTAAAAAGAAGATTTTGAAGGCGGTTTTTGGTAAGGCGTTGCCGATTGTTTTGGCTATTGCAGCTATAATTGGCTTTGTTTTTGGATATTTTTATAACAACAACGATGATTTTCGTGGTTTTGTTGACGGTATTATTTTGGGATCGTCTACAACGGCATCCAAACCATATATTGACCCCAACGGAAGTGAGATGGCAGTTCACTTTATCGACGTTGGACAGGGTGATAGTACGCTTTTCCAAACTCCACAGGGTAGCGTTTTAGTTGACTGCAGTGAAAGTGAATACGGTGACGACATTGTGGCTTACTTGAAGGCGCAGGGGGTTACCGAGCTTGAATATTTTATTATCACGCATCCCGACTCCGACCACATGGGCGCAGCGGCATACATACTTGAGAACTTCCCTGTTAAAGTCTTTGTAATGAACGGTCAGGAAAAGAGCGCAAAATTCTTTGAAAACGCACTTGATGTGATTGAAGAAAAAAATATTGAAACTATGATTGCCGTTCCCGGTGACGTTATCACGGTTGGTGCGCTTCAGTTGTCCGTTTTAGGACCATATCGACTTGATTTTTCAACTGCTGAGTGGAATAATGCGAGCTTGATTCTTCACGCGACCTACGGCCACCGCTCTTTCCTTCTCACAGGGGACGCCGAGGAGGACGGAGAAGAAGATCTTCTTAAATATCACAAAAACGAGCTTAAATGTGACGTGTTTTCTGCGGGACACCACGGTTCAAAGACATCAAATTCAAAGGAATTGCTTGATGCGGCAAAGCCACAATACGTTGTGATTTCGTGCGGAAAGGACAACAAGCACGGACATCCAAATCAAGAAGCACTTGACGTGTTTGCAAGTGTCAATGCAACCGTTTACAGAACCGACGAGCTTGGCTCTATTGTATTTGTAACCAACGGTGAAAATTTGGAAAAGAAATAAATATTACGGAGTAAATTATGTATTCAAAGGTATATGGCGCAGGTCTTGTTGGGATTGACGGATTTATAATCACCGTTGAATGCTCTGCGCGAAACAAATTACCCTCTTTTGATCTTGTTGGGCTTCCTGACGCGGCGGTAAAAGAGGCAAAGGAGCGCGTTTTTAATGCTTGTGCGAACAGTGGAATACGTTTTCCTGTTGCGGCGCTCACGGTAAATCTTGCTCCTGCGGATAAGAAAAAAGAGGGCTCGGCATTAGACCTTCCCTTGCTTCTTGCGATCTTGCACGCGGGCGCGGTAATTCCACCTGAACGCGATCTTTCTAAAAAATGCTTTGTCGGTGAGCTTTCCCTTTCAGGTGAGGTGCGTGGGATTCGCGGTGCGCTCTCTATGTGCGTGGCGGCTCGCGATGCGGGATTTGAGGATTTTTACGTTCCTGTAGCCAATGCCGACGAAGCGGTTGCGGTTGAAGGGATAAACGTTATTCCCGTTTCAAATATTTCTGAGCTTGTTCAGCACCTTAACGGACGCCTTGATATGCCACCCAAGAAATACGATACAAATAAATTTCAAAATAGCGTTCGCTCTTACGGAGAGGATTTTTCCGACGTTATGGGGCAATCACTTGCAAAAAGAGCAATGGAGATTGCTGCTGCGGGCGGTCACAATATTTTGCTTATTGGCCCTCCGGGAACAGGTAAATCAATGCTTGCAAAACGTTTGCCGGGCATTTTGCCTCCCCTTACATTTGACGAGGCAATAGAAAGCACGAAGATTTATTCTATTTCGGGCGGTCTTAAGGATGGGGAGTCGCTTCTCTATTCGCGTCCTTTCCGTTCACCACACCATACCTTGAGTGCGGCATCGTTAGTTGGCGGTGGAGCAAATCCCGTGCCAGGTGAAGTTTCCCTTGCGCATAACGGTGTGCTTTTTCTCGACGAGCTTCCCGAGTTTCCAAAGCATATTACTGACACCCTTCGTCAACCTCTTGAGGATGGTAAGGTGACTATTACGCGAGCACTTGCAAAGGTGACCTTCCCATGCAATTTTATGCTCGTTGCGGCTATGAACCCTTGCAGATGTGGATATTTTGGTCATCCAACAAAGCCCTGCACCTGCAAACCTGAAGAAATAAGAAAATATGTTTCAAAAATAAGTGGTCCGCTTCTTGACAGAATCGATATTCAAATTGAGATGCCTTCCCTTTCCTATTCCGAAATTTCCTCGGGTGGTCAAAAGGGTGAGCGCAGTGAGGTGGTTCGCAAAAGAGTTGAAAATGCGCGCGAATTTGCATCTGAACGAATGAAAAAGATGAATTTTGCACCTAAACCAAACGCTAATTTGACCTCGTCCGAAATTAAACAGTTCTGTGAAATGGACGATAGTGCGCGTATGATTTTGAAAACCGCGTACGATAATCTTGGACTTTCTGCACGCGGACACGATAGAATTTTGAGAGTTGCGCGCACTATTGCCGACCTCGATATGAGTGATATAATTTGCGCTCAGCATATCGCTGAGGCAATTCAACTTCGATCCCTTGATAAAAAATATTGGGGTTGATTTTTATTAAAACTAAAACGGAGAACGCGCGCGTTCTCCGTTTTTTGCGTTTCAAATTTTGATTTATCGGGGAGTTAGTTAAGTAAAAAAGGTCGCTTTTGAAAAAGCTCCGCAAAACTTTTGTAGAGCTTCGCGGCAAGATTTCGCGCAAATTGTTCCAACGAGTTGGAATAGATGATTTTTCTCGTCACCTCGAAAAATCCAATTTGCTATTGCAAAACGTAGCCACATTGCTACCTAAATGGCTATGTGCAGAGTAGCAAATCACGGATTTTCGCACCGCCTGTTAAAATGGTGCGAAAATCGATTTGTGTCGCGCTTGCGTGACACGATTTGCGCGGTCTTAATTCACACCCATGATTAAAAAGTTTTTTGCGAGCTTTTTTTCAAAAAAGCGAAAATATTTACTTTGTAACTATTCGATAAATCAAAATTTGAATAATACTATATTTATTATAAATAAAAATGAAGAAAAAATCAAGTATTATTCTGCGAAATATAGGTCATAATCGAATTAAAAATGATTTCTGCAAGCTTTTGTCGGTAATTTTCGTCAGCTAAGGCGTGCGCCTCATCCGTGTTGGAAAGAAAACCGCACTCGATAAGGATTGCGGGGAAGGTTGCCTTGTCGAGCAGGAAGATGGAGCTTGTGGCTTCTTTTATTCCTCGTTTGTTATTGGGTTGTAAATTATATTTTACATTGCTTTGTACCAAATTTGCAAGCAAATGAGAACGCGCATCTGCTTTAGAGTACCAAACCTGGAGTCCCGAATATTGAGTTTGAGCAAAATAGTTCATATGAATGCTAACAAGCACGGGGTTTTCTTGCTCTTTGGCAATTTCTAGCCGACGGCGGACGTCTTGATACTTCTTTTTGCCCTCGTAATCAGAGCTTTTGTCATATAAAAGCTCGTCGGTTTCACGCGTGAGAATGACATTCACGTTTTGTTTGCGCAAAAGGGAAGCTAGTCGCAGAGTTATGTCAAGATTTAATTCCTTTTCAACAAGACCGTTGCCCTCGCAACCGCCGTCCTCACCTCCGTGCCCTGCATCAAGAACGATGGTGATGGGAGTTAGATTTGATGCGCCCAAATTAGGCAATGGAAACGAAAAATTTTGCATTAAAGCTATTAAAATAAGTGAAATAAGCGCCGAAATGATGCAAAAAATTGCAAATTCCAGCGCAAAACCGTAAGCATATTTTTCCCGTTGAATCTTCATAAACAAAACTCCGTTTTTCTTTAGTTTATGAAGCTTTTGAGATATTTATTCGAGGATTGTTTTAATTAACTTTTCTCCATTATTTTCGATGAAATATGCCTTGCCTCCGCCGTTGATAGAGTTTGTCAATTCACCGTTAACAAACTCGAGTGCGGCGAGATTTTCAATTCCATAGGCAGTCGCACCCTTACCGAGTGAGAGCATAACCTCATCAAAATCATTAACACGCTCGTTATAGTGGGGTGAAATTCTGCCCTTCAGCCATCCAAGTCCCTTTTGCATCGAATACGCACCTTCGCGCTCAACGAGGTTAGAGTCTGTATAAATATCCTCAAACCAACAAATCGCGCCCGCGGAAAGACCGCAGATGATTACTCCGCGCTCATAGGCGTCTTTAATGAGGTCTAAAAGTCCAAATTCCTGCCATCTTTTTAGCATATAGAGGGTATCACCGCCGCCAACGTAGATAAAATCCGCCTTTTCAAATTTGCCTTTGATTTTCTCCAAATCCATCTCACCGTAAACTGTGAGAGCCACGTCCGCCTTGATGTCAAAAACAGATGTGTATGTTTTTCTAAAGCTATTGAAATATGGCATCGAATCGTGACTTGCCGTGCCGATAAAAAGCCCGTAAGGACGATTTTCACCCGCTCGCTCACGAGCAAGCTGTGCTATGTATCTATCAATTTCAAGGGTTTCCTTGCTTCTTATTTCTCCACCGCCTATCGCGATGATTCTTTTTACTGTTTCCATAGTTTTCTCCATTAAATTGGGATTTATCGAGTAGTTAGTTGAGTAAAGATTTTCGCTTTTTTGAAAAAAAGCTCGCAAAAAACTTTTTAATCGTGGGTATTAAATTAATCCGCGCAAATCGTAGTGTTTGATTAAAATCAAACACTACATAACGATTTTCTCACTGTTGGCAGGCAGTTCGAAAATCTATGATTTGCTATTATACAAATAGCCATTTTGTTCTCAAACGGCTACAGTTTAACAAAGTAAATTTTAGAAAAACACTATGTAAATAGTGGTTTTCGTAGTTTTGAAATTCCAATCCTGACCGTTGTATTTATACATAAGGTCAGGATTGGAGTTCCAAACCCGATAATTTGTTCAAAAACAAATTATCGAAAATTTCCCCCGCCCCCCACACACCAATCGATTGTTTTGCCGCGCTTTTTCAAAAGCGCGCGCCCAAGCGGCGTGAGCGGTCTTGCTTTAACTAACTTCTCAACAAATCAAAATTTGCAAATTATATCCAAAATCAAAATATATATTCATTCTACCACAAATAAATGCAAAAATCAATGAAAAAATCGGTCGCAGGATGTGATTTAATATGTTTTTTTAATTCAATTTTCGATAAGTGGGCACAAATATGCCGTCTTTTTTTATTTAATCTTTGAAATTTGAGTCGTTTTTACTCGACCGCTTCTTGTTGACAGGAAAAATATGGAAATATATAATTAAATTACCAAATTTCACAAAAGGAAGGAAAAAATATGGACAGACAAGAAGTAAAAAACAAAATCACAAAGGCTGTGACTATTGCCCTACCAATTTTGCTCGTTGCAATTTTGGCGATGCTAATCGTGGTTGCGATGAATATGAACAAGGGTGATAACTCCATCCCCGTATTCAATGACAACCCTACTAATTCTACCACGAGTAGCACCACAACAACCAATGGTGAAAATCCCGACAACACTCCCGAAAATCCCGATAACAATGAAGAGCCGGACGAAAACACCGAGCCAAGCAAACCCATTGAAGACCCATCGAGCAAGGGACTTTCATTTGTGAGTAATAGTGACGGAACTTGCTCTCTTGATGGTATTGGAAACTGTACGGATACATTCATTATTGTTCCTATGGAAAGTCCTGATGGAGATATCGTGGTTGCAATTTCCGATAATGCGTTCAAAAATTGCACGAGCATTAAGGGGATTGAATTTTCCGACTCAATCAAAAGAATTGGCGCGTATGCATTTTATGGCTCAACAATTCGCGAGGTGAAAATTCCATCAACCGTCAAAGAGATAGGGAACTACGCATTTGCAGGTTGCAAATATCTCACAAAAATCGAGGTGGATGCATCAAATTCTAAGTTTTCATCCTTATCGGGAGTTTTATACAATAAGGATGGAAGCACTTTGATTACATATCCTGCAGGTAAGAGTGATAATTTTGTTAACATTTCGCGTGATGTAACCGAGATTGCAAATATGGCATTTTATAAATGTTCAAGCATCAAAAAGGTCAACTACCACGGTACAAGTGCATCTTGGCAATACGTTGAAATTGGGGCAGGAAATGACGTCATAGATGATGCTATCATCTATTGCGCAGGGGATAGCGGAAAATAAAAATTTTGGGCAGACACAAAAGTGTTTGCCCATTTTTGATAAATCGAAAATTAAAAACCGATTTAAAATGCTAATTTCAGTCAATAATCTTCTAAGAAAGAAGGTGTTGATTTGAAAAAGAGGAGCAGATTAAGAAAGATTTTATTGAGTTTTCTCATACTTATTTTAATAGTTGCTTTAATGCTATTGATTGGTGTTGTGATGTATATAAAAAGGGTAACTGACGAGAAGCTCGACCTATCGTTATTCACTATTGACGAATCGCATTCTGCAACCAAGATTTATACAATGGTAGATGGTGAATGGGTTGAATGGCGCGAGGAGAGGATTTTAGGGGAGCACAATTTTGAGTTTGTTTCTATCGAAAATGTACCTAAAAACCTTATAAACGCATTCGTAGCCATTGAGGATAAGCGATTTTTTGTCCACAAAGGAGTGGATTGGTATAGGACGCTTGGCGCGGCGGCTAATTATTTTCTCCATTTTGGTAGTCGGTTTGGTGCATCGACAATAACTCAACAGTTAATTAAAAATGTTACAGGTGAGGACGATATTAGCATTGAGCGAAAAATTCGCGAAATCTCGTGGGCGCTTGAGCTTGAGAGTGAGCTTTCAAAGGACGAAATACTTGAGCTTTATTTGAATATAATCAATCTTGCCGACAACTGCTTTGGAGTTGGTAGCGCGTCGCAAAGATATTTTTCAAAGACAACCAGCGAGCTTACTCTGATTGAATGTGCGTGCATTGCCGCGATAACAAACAATCCTGCATACTATAATCCAATTACCCACCCCGAGAACAACAAGGAGAGGCGCGATGCGATTCTTTTTCAAATGTATGAGCAGGGATATATAGATGAATTGGAATTTAATGAAAGCTATGGACAAGATATTCTATTAAATCCAGATGATACTGTAGTTAAAACGAGTGTGCATTCGTGGTATGTAGATATGGTGATTAACGACGTAATTGAAGATTTGCAAACTGAAAAAGGTATATCAAGATTAAAGGCATCTTCACTCGTTTTTGGTGGCGGGCTTGAAATTTATATCCAAATTGATCGCGAAATTCAAGAGATAATGGAAGAATATTATGAAAACACCGCCAATTTTTCATCTGGGGAGGGAGCGCAAAGTTCAATGATTATCATCGATTCTCAAAACGGAGATATTTTAGGCGTTGTTGGTGCGATTGGAGAAAAGATGGGAAACAGAATTCAAAATTATGCAACTGATACTCTCCGTCCTCCTGGGTCTACTATAAAACCGCTTTCGGTATATGCACCCGCACTCGAGAGGGGAGTGATAAATTACGGAAGCGTTTATGATGATGTGCCGTATTCTTTTGAGGGGGACAATCCTTGGCCCAAAAATGCAAACGGAATTTATCACGGACTTTCCACGATGAGTTACGCGATGGCATATTCCACTAACACTATACCGCTTAAAATTCTCGATGATCTTGGACTTTCGCATTCATTTTATTTTCTGCGTGATTATTTGCACCTTGATGATCTCGTTGAGCAGGGAAAGGACAAAAACGGTGCATTTATTACAGATATGGACTATGCCGCGCTTGCTCTTGGACAGTTGAATTACGGTGTGAGTGTGCGTGAAATCACCGCCGCATATTCGATTTTTGCGGATAATGGAGAATATCACGCGCCGCGCTCATATTCACTTGTGAAAAATTCAAAGGGGGAGGTTATGCTTGAGAAAAAATCCACCTCCGAGCGTATTATAAGTGACGGAAATGCAGAAATAATGACGAAACTTCTCACGGATGTTGTTTTTGGTGGTACTGCGGACGATTTGACTATAAAAGATAGGGTTGCTATTGCCGCCAAAACGGGAACTACACAGGATAATAAGGATAGGTGGTGCATCGGATACACCCCGTCGCTTATTTGCGGTGTGTGGTATGGATATGAATATCCCAAAGAGATACCGCGAGCCGAGAAAAATCATTTTTTGAATGCATTTGACACAATTTTGAATCGCATCTATTCACGAGATGTACGTTCCTCGTACGCAGATAGAAAATTTGAGGAAAGTGCGCATCTCGTTTCGGTGAATTATTGTATGGATTCAGGACTTTTGCCAAGTGCCGCCTGTTTGAAAGATCCACGCGGTTCGCGAATCAAAATGGGATATTTTGTGAAAGGAACTGAACCAAGTACTCATTGTGCAACTCATATTTTGGTTGATTATGACATGGTTTGTGGTGGCGTTGCGACGGTTTTTACACCCGAAGGACATATTGAAAGTGTGGGAATGATTCTTGTTGAAAGAGAATTTCCAATGCAGATAATCGTTAGCGATGCCCAGTATGTTTATCGCGAGCTTGAAAGCGGAATTCTGCCATCCTTTAAAGCAAATGAACCATTTTTCGCACCGCTTGAGGATGAAGAAAAGAAAAAATATTTCGGTATCAGCGCAGTCAAAAACCAATTTAACCGGCTCTCCACCGCCCATTTTTCTTATTCAGATCTCGTTTTTTGGCGCGATGCCAACAAGTGGAGATAGAATTTCAAATTTTGATTTATTGGGAGTTAGTTGAGTAAAGAATATCTTCTTTTTCGAGAAAAGGAAGCGCGAACCCCCAAAGCTCATAAATATCGCTTCGGGGAACCCCGCACGCAAAAAGCTTTTAATCGCTTGGGATAAATTAAGACCGCGCAAATCGTGCGCCTTCACTTCTGACGCGCTCGGCGCAAAGGTTTTTCCGTTTGCAAACAAACGAAAAAACCACGCTTTGCTACTCTGCATATAGCTGTTTTGATAGCAAAATGGCTACGTTGGGCGGATTAATTTAACACCCACGATTTAAAAGTTTTGGAGTTATATGGGGATTTTTCAAAATCCCCCTAAATCTTTTCTTAACTATCTTTTCACCTATAAATACCAAATTAGCAAAAAATCAGCAGGAAAAACCCT
>JAZQUS010000105.1:0-2136 GCA_045631445.1 Eubacteriales bacterium | reverse complement strand
GCCTGCCAACAGTGAGAAAATCGTTATGTATTGTTTGATTTCAATCAAACAATACGATTTGCGCGGTCTTAATTCAACACCTACGATTAAAAAGTTTTGGGGTTATAGGGGGATTTTTCAAAATCCCCCTAAATCTTTTCTTAACTATCTTCTCCCCGCTAAATCCCAATTTATTTATTAGCAATTATATCCTTCACAACCTCACCTGCAAGAATAAAACCTGCAACGGGAGGCACGAACGAGCAAGAGGCGGGGGAGGTGCGACCTGCGGTGCCCTTTTGCTCCGCGCCCTCAATTTCGTGGGGAGTGAGGGGGATTTCCTTTGAATAAACAACCTTGAGGTGCTTAATTCCTTCTTTTTTACAAAGTCCTCGCATCACCTTTGCAAGTGGGCAAACACTTGTTTTGTGGATATCCGCCACCTCAAATGCGGTAGGGTCGAGCTTGTTGCCTGTTCCCATCGAGCAAATGATGGGTGTGCCGACCTCGTTGGCGCGTTTTACAAGCTCCATTTTGCCCTTAACGGTGTCGATGGCATCAATAACATAGTCATAATTTGAAAAATCAAATAAATGTGCCGTTTCGGGAAGATAGAAAATCGGATATTTATTAATTTTAACGTCGGGATTAATCTCCTTTGCGCGTGCCTCCGCAACATCAACCTTTTTCTGCCCTACGGTTTGGGTAGTTGCAAGAATTTGACGGTTGATGTTTGATACGGCAACCTCGTCAGAATCAATTATGTCGATTTCTCCAACCCCTGCGCGAACAAGCGCTTCAAGGGCATAGCCACCAACACCGCCAATGCCGAACACCGCCACACGACTGTTTTTTAATTTTTCAATCGCCTCAGTTCCAAGAAGCATTTCAGTTCTTAAAAATTTTTGCATATTATTTATATTCCACCTGAATATTTGAACTTCTAACTGCCAGAGGATGAACCTCACAACCCGAGGGTACAGTTATCTTTGTCAGAGTTTCGCACAACGAAAAGGCATACATTCCAACGCATTCAAGCGTGCTTGGTAGTGTGATGCTTTCAAGATAGGTGCAGTAGTAAAATGTGTAGTCCTTGATCTCGGTAACGCCCTCCGGAACTGTGATACTCTTCAAAAAGTGACATTCATAGAACGCAGATCTTCCAATATAAACAACCGTGCTTGGAATATTTATCTCGGTTGCTCTGCACTGATAAAACGCCTTTGTATAGATGTCAATAAGTCCCTCAGGGAGAACAATTTTGTCTGTATCAATACTGAATGCGCTATTTCCAATGGCGGTTACTTGTTTTCCGTTGATTTTTTGGGGGACAACTATTTCACGCGGAGCCCTTTGATATGCGAGATAATCGGGGTCAATACCAAGAATTCTGTAACCATCATTGTCGGGGTCAACGTCGTAAAGGAAGATATCGTAAACCATAACACCGTCCTCGGGTGGATTTTGGGATGAAGAGCCCGTTGTGGTGGTTGTAGTTGTAGTAGTCGTAGTTGAGGTTGAAGTTGTGGTTGTAGTGGTAGTAGCCGCGGTTGTAGTCGTCGTTGACGAGGTCGTGGTTGATATGGTTGTACCTGAACCCTCGGGGGTGGGCTCTTTGAAGATTGTTTTGATAAGAAGAGAGGCAAGTATAATCAAAACTGCCAATAAAACGATTAATGTTATTATTAAAACTTTATTGTTTTTCATTTTTTGCTCCTTTAATTTTTTTGTTGTGAATTCAAATTTTGATTTGTCGGGGAAGTTACAAAGTAAAGATTTTCGCTTTTTTGAAAAAAAGCTCGCAAAAAACTTCTATAAGTGGTAATAATTTAGACTGCGCAAATCGCGCGCCTTCACTTCTGACGCGCTTGGCGCAAATGTTTTCACCGCACAAGTGCGATAAAAACCGCGCTTTGCTACTCTGCATATAGCCGTTTTGATACCAAAATGGCTACGTTGGCATTAGCAAATCACAGATTTACGAACTGCTTGCCAACAGTGAGAAAATCGTTATGTAGTGTTTGATTTTAATCAAACACTACGATTTGCGCGGATTAAATTAACACCCACGATTAAAAAGTTTTGGGGTTATAGGGGGATTTTTCAAAATCCCCCTAAATCTTTTCTCAACTATCTTCTCCCCGATAAATCCCAATT
>JAZQUS010000104.1:0-22883 GCA_045631445.1 Eubacteriales bacterium | reverse complement strand
TTCTATATCGTTAGCCGTCCACACGTGAGCTTCTGACGATCCCGACGTCGCGCCGCAATAGCGACACTTCAAAATATGACACAAAGCCCCTGTGGTTCGGTATTCAAAATAGTGGGATTGGGTCACGGAATATCCGCAGTCGGTGCATTTTTTTGTGTGGCTAGTGTCAGTTATATTTGAATATCGTATATTATGGGGGATATTTCTCGCATAATTACATGATACACATTGACTAAAGTGATAGGTTGCATTTATATTTTCACTATTAGCATAATAATGCGTAGAGTGATCAACTTCCGAAATATACCTACAGTATTGACATTTATAGAAATCTCTCGTTCCATCGGTTGCTACCAGAAGCATTTTTTTATTAGCTCCGCCGTGATGAACACACGATTTATATATGTTTACAGTTTTCCCCTCATATTTACCATTAGTTAGTGTAATGTTCTTTCTAACTCCATTACATTGTGCACATATTACATCCTGAGTTCCATCGGTATTAATTCTTAACATCCAAATATGATCTGCATCGGTGTGAAAACCGCGTGTTATGGATACGCCTGCAATGTCCTTGTATTTAGCATAAGTTGAACGATTGCCATCTCCATATCCCATCAATATTTCTTCGTGATGATCATCCAACATATAAGAGCTACAGCAGACATCTACATCGTATATTCCCAAAATATGCCCCATTTCATGCATTCCCACTGCTTCTCTAATCATACTTGATAATGAATATTCTTCTCTAAAATAATAAATATTTACTTTCATTTCCCAATTCTCATAATGATAATGGGCTATATTTTGATTATTTATTCCTAATAATGAACCACTCTCATTCGGGACAAGAACCGAAGCAACAGAAGAACCGGCAGCATATCTTGGGTAGATTGTTAGATTATGATCGTTTTCGGTCCCCTCAATAATATTTATTATTTTATTAGCCATTCTATTTCCCTGTTCGTCATAGGAATAATAATAAACATTATTCCATTTTTTCATACTATTGGCATATGCTTCTTTTATTGCATTTGCTTCTGCTTCAGACACATCATTGGTCCATGTATATGTGGTATCATCTATAGAAGAATTAGCAAAATAATATTTAATCGTAATTGTCTCATGACTAAGATGATACTCTTTCCTATTCCAAATTAACTAATACCAAGTCTCATCTTCTCCATCTGTTTCTATAATATTACCTTCATCGTCAACCGGAACATCGCAATCATCATATCCAATATTCAACATTTCCTGGTGTGCAAAAACAAACCCACTATTAGTATTAATTAAAACGATTATCAATACTAACGCAACAAACTTATGTAAAATTTTCATATTTACCTCCCATCAGTTAAGTAATTTATGAGCAAATCTAATTTTATTCCTGCTGATTTTACCGTTCTATTCGAGTCATTAACATATTCATCCAAAATCTCGAAATGTTGTGATAAATAGTCATAATGATCACCAAATCTTTGCTTTGTATAATTCTCATATTCAGTACCATCTTCATAATATGAACCATAGTAAAAGTACAGATATTCCACACCGTTTTCATCCCCGTAAATCTCTAAAGTACCACCGCCATGCTCCATATAAGGAACATATTTTTCATCTCCTACAATGTTAGTCATAAAATGAGGTTCATAATATAAGAGCATATTGGCGGCAGTTAACTTCAAGGTGTATTCGCTCTCGAATTCCATATAATATTTGCAATTTTTGTTATACTCAATACCGTTCACAATATCTCTCTTGATGGTACAATCATAGAGCAAATATGTATCATCTGTACGCTTCATTCCGTCTATTTCATCAACAACCTGAGTGAAATCATAAAATTTGTACCACACGTATTTTGTAACGTCAAATATATAATCTCCCCACTTGTTCAACTCATAATCGGGAGCATCAGATTTAAGATATGCAGAAATAAAATATGGATTTTCAAAATGCGCTAATAATATTGAGTGCCCCATTTTCCCCCTAGTTAATATGCCTTCTAAATCGTAACCCATAAGGGGCTCGCATATTTCCATATCATTTCTTGTATTACCGTGAAATGTTAAAATAAAATCAATATCATCTTGATTAAAATCTTTGCCATGTGTAACAGTAATAACTTCACCGTTTTCTAATTCAATATTTGATTCTACGGTTTCAATAGTGTTTGGCAGATTTTGATTTTTTATTGATGTTGGCTTGGTGGTTTTTAATTCGCTTTGTTCTGCAGAACCCCAATTCATCCATTCACACGCAGACACATTAATCACGCATACCATTAAAACCACAACAATTACCAACCTCGCAACGAGCTTTGTTTTGTTAAGTTTAAGATTTGTGTTTTTCATAATAAAAAAAACTCCTTTCGTTTTCCTAATTCATTTTATCACATTTTAACGTAGTGTGTCAATACGATTTTTGTCGAAGCTAATAGCGGCGAAAGGCAAATAAATATCTTTTTTCTGCTTTCATAAGAATTCTCCTTTCGTTATATATTTCCTTTTCAAAAAGGCATAATTTTCCTCTTTTAAAAAGTATTCTAAATATATTACCCATTTTCTTTTCAAAATTCTTCAAATTTTTAAAAGTTTTTTCAAAAAATGCGAAATGTTTGCAATTTGTTAATAATTTTTGACTTATCGGGATATTAGTGCAATCTCCGTAGGGGCCTCGCTTTGCGAGTCCGCTATAATATTTCTTACGTTTCTAACGGACGTGCACAGCGCGACCCCTACAATTTGATTTCCCAATTTCCTACACCACTATAGTCAAGATTTTTTAGAAAAAGTGTAATAATTTTCAAAAAAACCTAAAAAATCAGATCCCCCCGCTTTTTCGCGAGGGGATCTAACTTATTTTTATTTATAAAGGAATCTCTTAATCTTCTTTGACGGAGTCTTTTCAAACTCTTCTTCCATAAACTCAAGAGAGGCAATTCTCTTATAACCAACGAGCTTTCTATTGATTGTATTTACCTCTTCTCTGATAGCATTATAAACCTCTTCCTTTGATTTAAGACCAATGCTGTCAGTATATTCAAAATCAGGGTAAACAAGTGCAACAATTGCAAGATCATTATCCTTCTGACGTCCGATAACAACGCTTTCCTTAACGTGAAGAAGCGCACCAAGGTACTCCTCAATCTCCTCTGGGAATACGTTCTTGCCATCCTGAAGAACGATCATATTCTTCTTTCTACCCGTGATATAGAGATAACCCTTCTTATCAACGTAACCGTAGTCACCCGTGTAAAACCAACCGTTTTCGGTAAGGACTTCCTTCGTTGCCTGCTCGTTCTTGTAGTAACCAAGCATAACGTTATCGCCCTTAACAACAATCTCTCCAAATTCATCGGAGGGATTTTCCTTATCGATAAATACCTGCATAGAATCAACTACTTTACCGCAGGACTTGGGATTATATACACCGAAAGGAATTACAGATACCAATGGAGCACATTCAGTAATACCGTAGCCCTGAACTATCTCGATACCGATAGCACGGAAGGTTGAAACAAGCTCGGGACGAAGAGCCGCACCACCACAAACAAGCTTACAAAGGCGTCCACCGAACGCATCCGTCACCTTGCCAAAAAGCTTCTTCGAAAGGTCAATGTTCACCTTTTTAGCCGCAGTGCTTGCCTTGAGCGCAAAATTGAAGGTCTTTTCAATTCCCTGCTTTCTAACATTTTTCATAATACTATTGTAGAATACTTCAACGTAAAGCGGAACTACCGCCATAGTTGTGGGCTTGTATTTTTTAAGATTCTTTGTAACGTGCTTGATAGAATCGTTGATGCAAAGCTTACATCCGTGGTCAATAGCACAGAAAATACCACAAGTAAGCTCATAAGTATGGTGTACGGGAAGAACAGAGAGAAGAACGTCGTTTTCATCTATTTTTTCAAGAGGAGTTCTTGCGCTGTTAATAACCGTGCAAATATTCTTTTGAGTAAGCATAACTATCTTACTTGTTCCCGTTGTACCCGAGGTAAAGAGCATAATGCTCATTCTTTCGGGGTCCTGCTTGGGAATGTTTATATTTGTTATAGCATTACCCGTGTGTGCAATTTTAGAGGCGCTCATAAACCTTTCAAGCTCATAAACCTGCTCAGTCTTAAAATCGAATGAATAATCGTTGAGCTTTATGAAATTAGCCACTCCCTTAAATTCATCCTGATTTTCTTCGATAAAGGATGCCCAAGTCGTAGAATATGCAAGAACATCAATCTCTGCCATTTCTGCAAATTGAACAAGCTGCTCCTTTGCAAGTGCAACGTCAATAGGCACTGCAACGCCGCCCGAGGTTATAGAAGCAAGATAGGTAGCAATCCATTCAGGAGAATTTTCACCTATTATACCAATCTTCTTACCCGCAAAATCAAAATGAATAAATGCTCTTGTCATAGCATTTACATATTCAAAAAATTCCTCATAAGAAATCTCATAATCAGTTTTATTTCTTTCAAAGGCAAACAATGTACGTCCACCATATTTTTGTGCAGCAAGCTCAACGTTATGATGAAGTGAGCGCACGGGTATTGCTTTTAGTTCTTTAAGTTCCATAACAAATCTCCTTTAATTTACTCATCGTTTGCAATGAGCGAAATATTCTGTGTGAGGGTTGCTAAAACCTCATAAAATTTTTGCATATCTTGTTCTGGGATATTTTTTCTTGCCTGAGCCATATATTCCCCAATATCACCCACAATATCCGAAACAATCTTTTCACTTTTATCACAAAGAAAATATCTTTTGTTATAACCGCTTCCGTTGGTGATAACAAATCCGTCGTTTGCAAGCTCCTTGATTACTCTCGAAATCAATGCCTTATCAGTTTGACTTTCCTTGGCCAGTTCGGTAACAGTCATTCCATTACCGCTTTGCTTTATTCTCAAAAGACAACCCATATGAACGGCACGCAATCCGTAGTCGCTCATATAAGACATTTCTTTCTTTTTAATATCCTTGAGTATTCTATCAAAGCTACGACGGAACATCAAAAATCTCAATGTATCCATAGATCCTCCGATTTGTTGACTTGTCAACAAATTTTATGATATCATATATATGTGAACAAATTATGAACAAATGCTATTTTTTATTTTTTTGATAAAATATTCACATTTATAAACAAATATTCACATTTTATTCATTTTAATTCAAAGAATACGCATCAATCGAGAACATTCTTGTAATCATACCACGCAAATTCTGATTATCAGCAAGATTAGGTGATCTCTCAAGCAAGCATTTTGCCGCCTCGTATGCATCGGTTAGCACACCTGAATCCTCGCTCATATCAGCAAGCTTAAATCGAAGACCCCCACTTTGACGAACCACGGGATCACTTGATCCCTTGATAAAATCACCGGGACCACGCAAAACAAGGTCCTTTTCCGCAATTTTAAAACCGTCATATTCATTTTTCATCGTTGCAAGTCGCTCGCGTGCATTCTGTCCACGACTGTCAGAAACAAGAACACAATAAGATTTTCTGCTACCGCGCCCAACTCGTCCACGCAACTGATGAAGCTGTGCAAGACCGAATCTCTCGGCATTTTCAACTATCATAAGAGTCGCGCGAGGAACGTTCACACCGACCTCAATAACAGTTGTCGAAACAAGAACCTCAATTTCACCTTGCGAAAACCTTCTCATAATCTCATCCTTCTCCGCACCCTTCATCTTGCCATGTAAAAAAGCAATATTCAAATTTGGAAGCACATTAGATAACTCATTAGCAAACTGTACCGCCGCCTTAAGTGGTGGCATTTCTTCCCTCTCAACTCCAAATGCAGAAAGTTCAACCTCACCAGACTCCTCCGGCTCTTTTTCTTCAACCGCAGGGCAAACGATATATACCTGACCACCCTCACTTACCTGCTTTTCAATAAAAGCGTTAAGACGCGGACGATACCCCTCATCAACAACAAATGTGTCAACCCTCTGCCTGCCCTTCGGCATTTCATTTATTTTTGAAAGATCCAAATCTCCATACATAATAAGTGCCAATGAACGCGGAATGGGTGTTGCACTCATAACAAGCACATGCGCACGCTCACCTTTTTTTGAAAGAGTTGCTCTCTGCGCAACACCAAATCTATGCTGCTCGTCAGTTACAAGCACACCCGCGGAATAAAACTCAACACCTTCCGAAATAAGCGCATGCGTACCAATAACCACGTCAGGACGAACATTTTCATCTTCACTCGAAAGCGATGCCCTAACCTTTTTCTTTTGAGAAGCAGTAAGTGAGCCAACAAGCAAACTCGTTTTATATCCAAGCTTTTCAAATAATGGCGCAATATCACTAAAGTGTTGACGCGCAAGAATTTCCGTTGGAGCCATAAGCACCGCCTGCTTTCCACTTTGAACAGCAATCAACATCGCCGCCATAGCGCAAACCGTCTTTCCGCAGCCAACATCACCAACAAGAATACGGCTCATAGGCTCGTCCTTGGCCATATCGCACTTAATATCTTCAATCGCTTTCTTCTGATCCCCCGTCAATTCATAAGGAAAAGCAGAAACGAGCGCACCAATATCATTGTTGGCACAAATCGGCGCTCCAAACTCTTTTCTCTTCTTGCCACTCAATGCCATTCCAAGCGCAAAAGTAAAAAACTCATCAAAAACAAGTCGTCTCTTTGCTATTGAAACCGATTCATAATCGGTGGGATTGTGTATAGTGCGCAAAGCAAAAGGCAAGGTGCAAAGCTTATAATTCCTTCTAATTTCGTCAGGCAAGTAATCCTCAAGCTCAGGTGCTAAAGCACTCATAGCCGTTTCAATATCGGCAGCCATTCTGTTTTTAGAAATCCCTTCAGTAAGCGGATAAACAGGAACAAGAGGTGGAAGCTCTTCTCCTTCAATAATCATCTCATAAGCAGGAGAATTCATCTTATAACGCTTACCAATTCTCTCCACCTGACCGTAAAAACGGAAGGTCGCGCCAAGTGGAAACTTGTCCGCAAGGTAGTTTTGATTGTAATATGTAATCTCGCAAACTCCACTCTCGTCAAACGCAGTGAATTTAAGAAGCTCCATACCACGCCTAATCATCGTTTTTTTAGGAACAGTACCAACAGTCATAATAACCGACGCCTTGTCGCCGTGAACACACGCAGAAAGTAATTTAACTGCTCCACGATTTTCATAAGCGCGTGGAAAATGATAAAGCAGATCAGAAACCGTACTTATACCAAGCTTTTCATATGCCTTGGCACGCGCAGGTCCAATCCCCGCAAGCACCTTCACAGGCGCATTACCCAATGCTATCATATCATTCTCCTTTCATTTTATATATTATATCAATTCGTTTCTTTTTAATATGCTCGTAATCGGATGAGTACTGCCATAAATATCCACAAAATGAAATGTTATCACGATTTTTCTCATATTCAATCAAAAATTTATCGTTTTGCGCATTCCTTAATAATTGATCAAATGCGTCCAGCTCAAAAACGTTCATATCGTCGTAAACATCCGCAAGCTTGAACGATAAGTTCATAAATACACCCATTTCATCAAAATAAATATCAATTATCGCTTTCCTTTCCTCAGAATAAATGCGCGAGGCAAAGCAAAGAATAAATAGCATAAACTTATATGCATATACACATAATTCATTTTTGATTTCAAAAATAGATATTCCTCTAACGTTGCATTCCACATAGCATCCAATAAAGGAAGCTATTCCGTGCGCGAAATCAAGCATCATATCCGCAATCTCCGCATTTGTTTTACCGTGCGTCTGTGAATAATGTATTTCGAAATAATGAAGCATTCTTAAACGATCTGCAAAAATACATTCTTCACGCGTTAATTCTCTTGCTTTCACCGAATGCAAGTTTTCTTGAATTTTGGGATCTGCAAGAACAAAAGAGCACTTCGATTTAACAATTTCAAGCACCCTGGTCTTTGGAAAATGAGGAATAATCGCAACAAAAATCCCTTTTTTATTTAATAATGAAACATCAAAAAATATAACTCCATCGATGGACTCAAGCAAAATTATAGGATTTATATTTGAAAGAACCGAATTCTTTTTAATAAAATTCATACATTCTTTGCCGACTATATCGTAAATATTAATTATTTTTCTGTCAATCCCCTGCCTGCAAAAAATAACGTTACCGTGCCTGTCAAACAAATAAACATCCTCACAAAATGGTGGCAACGAATCATCAATTATTGGATTGAAATTTTTATGCATAATACCAATTCTTTCGTATATAATAATAGTAGATATACCTATTGTACTCTCTTAATCAAAAAAAGTCAATATTTTTTCGCAAAAGGGTGTTGACAAAATGCAATTTGTGTGTTATAATACTCAAGCAATTAAGAGTGGACCACAAACGTGGCGATGTAAATTCCGCCGGGGTGGCGAAATTGGCAGACGCCCGGGACTTAAAATCCCGTGGTACGAAAGTACCGTACGGGTTCGATTCCCGTTCCCGGCACCACCTTAATCACCAGATATCGCGGGGTAGAGCAGCCTGGTAGCTCGTCGGGCTCATAACCCGGAGGTCGTGAGGTTCAAATCCCACCCCCGCAACCATAAAACAAAAGCACACCATTCGGTGTGCTTTTTGTTTTATCCTTGAGAGTAGATTTTGAATTGCCGAACGACCTCCGCGGAGGGAGTGGGTGAGCAAGTAAAAACATCACAGTGTGATGTTTTTACGAAGTGAAGGAGCCAAAGCAAGGAGTGTTGCGAGTGAATTATTCACGAAGCAAAACGACTATGCGACGCGACCGGGCAATGAAAAATCCCACCCCCGCAACCAATAGAACAAAAAGCAGTCCAAATGGACTGCTTTTTTGTTCTATCCGTTATGAGCAGATGGGGATTTGAAACCACGACCGACGGAGGAGGTCGGGGGCTTGGAGTGCGACTGCTCGCAGTGCGAGAAAAAAGGAGCACGACAAGGGAGAAAATAAGGAGTGTCGGGCAAATGCTTTAGTATGCGCCCGAGACGACTATATTTTCGACTGGGCAATGAAAAATCCCACCCGCAACCATCAAAATATACAAAACAATGTTAATTTTTTGATTTCAACTCCTATAATTAATAAATTACACAACAAAACACAAATCAACATTGTTAATTAGACCAAAAACAAATCTGATTATTTGTACAATTTACACACATTTGTTACATATAAAATAATATAATTGACATTTAGAATAATTCGTGATATAATAATGTCACCGATTTTATTGAGTGATACTCTGTGAAAAATAATGCAATATTAAGGAGAATTTTTATGGAATTCGTTAGAGGCTTAGCCATATTTATGGTAGTCCTTCTGGTGATTTTAATCCCAGTGAACATCGTTGTCAATATGTTCGACAACACACTCTCTCTTCTCGTTCCCGGAAACAAATTCTGGAAACTTGTGAACGAGGATGAAAATGCCATTTATTTCAAAGGCGACTATGCAACCGAGGCAGAAAGAATTGCCGCAGGTAAAGAACTTTGCTATGCTATTGAAGGTGAAGGCGCGGTTCTTTTGACAAACAATGGTGCTCTCCCCCTCGCCTCAGGCGCAAAGGTTAGCACACTTTCAGTTAATTCAATCGACCTCACTTACGGTGGTACAGGTTCAGGTAATGTTGACGCATCCAAGGCAGATAACCTCAAGGCAGCACTTGAAAAGTCAGGCTTGACAGTCAACGAAACTCTTTGGGACTGGTATAACAGCAAGGAAGCTCAAAAAATCATCAAGAATATTGAAAAAGCATCCGGCGAATCAAAGGGTGAAAGCGCAGTTCTTGCAGGACAGGCTCCAATTCTTGAGATCAATCCCGCAGACTATCCCCAAAACGTAAAAGACTCCATCTCCGAATACGGTGATGCAGTTATCATCACTTTCTCTCGTGTTGGTGGTGAAGGTTACGATTGCTCATTCCCCGGTTATAAGGGTGAAGCTAACGCACAGAACTATCTTGAACTCAATGCTAATGAAAGAGCTCTTCTTCAGTTTGCTAACGACCTCAAGGACGCAGGCAAAATCAAGTCCATTGTAGTTCTTATTAACACATCCAATGCTCTTGAAGTTGATTTCCTTAGAGATTTCGATGTTGACGCTTGTATGTGGGTTGGCGGTCTTGGTATCGCAGGTACTAATGCTGTTACAGATATCCTCGCAGGTAAGATTAACCCCTCCGGTAGTCTTGTTGACACATATTGCTATGACAACTTCACTTCTCCCGCAATGATTAACTTCATCGCTCAGAAGTATGAACTTGCAGCAGGTGTTGAAATTCCTGATGCTATCTCTACGTTTATGGTATATCAGGAAGGCATCTACGTAGGTTATAAATATTACGAAACACGTTTTGCTGATGCTATTATGGGCGTTGGAAATGCAGGCAACTATGCAGATCAGTATGCAAATGAAGTTGCTTTCCCATTCGGATACGGTCTTTCTTATACAACATTCCAATATAGCGATATGACGGTTAACGAAGGTATTAATGAGCATGGTGAAAAATGCTACAACATCAGTGTTAAGGTTACTAACACAGGTGATGTTGCCGGTAAAGAAACGGTTCAGATTTACCTTTCTTCTCCATACACTCAGTATGATATCGATAACAAGATAGAAAAAGCATCCGTTCAGCTTATTGGCTTTGGAAAAACAAAGGTTCTTGAACCTAAGGCATCCGAGGTTCTCACAATTACTGTAGACGAACGCGATATGGCTGCTTATGATGCTTACGGAAAAGGCACATATATCCTTGATGCAGGCACATACTACTTCACAGCTGCTACTGATGCTCACAACGCTAACGTTAACGTTCTCACCGCTAAAAAAGGCACTGCAGTAGAAAATGGTAACGCAGATCTCGTTGCTACCGTTGAATACGACACTCTTGATGCAACAACATACTCAACATCACTTAATGGCACAAAGATCGAGAATCAGCTTCAAAATTCCGACCCTAACGTATACTACGGCGAAGAAGTAATTAAAATGCTCTCCAGAAACGACTGGGAAGGCACATGGCCCACAGGCAACTACAAGCTCATTCTTACTACCGCTATGGCAAAAGAGCTTGACAATAGATACGAAGGCAAGCTTCCTGAATACGAGCAAATAAAGGCGGACTTCGAAAAGAAAACAAATAGAGACTGGGATACAATGCCTATTCTCGGCCAGAAGGGTGACCTTTCACTCTACGATATGTTCGATATGGACATGGACAATGACGGCATTAAAGCCGCTAAAGACTATGACGATCCCGCATGGAACGAGCTTCTCAAACAGGTTACTCTTGAAGAACTTATCACAATCGGTGACTGCTTCCACTGGAGAATGCCTGTTGAATCAGTAAACGCTCCCGGTTCTCGTGACGAAAATGGTCCTCAGGGTCTTACAGTTTCTCTCTTCGGTTCCGGTCTTGGAGCAGAAGCTACAGCGTTCACTTCCGAAGACGTAATGGCGGCTACATTCAACCTTGAGCTTATGTATCAGATTGGTCTTATGATTGGTAATGACTGTCTTGATGCAGGTGTTTCCTGTCTCTACGGTCCCGGTGCTAATACACACCGTACACCTTACGGCGGACGTAACTTTGAGTACTACTCAGAGGACGGCTTCCTTGCAGGTGAAATGGGTGGCATTGAAGTTAGAGGTATTCTTGAAAAGGGTGTTGACGTGGTTATGAAGCACTTTGCCCTTAACGATTCCGAGCAGGAACGTCTTGGTCAGGCAGCATGGCTTACAGAACAGGCAGCACGTGAAATCTACCTTAAAGCATTCCAGAAGGCACTTGAAGAAAACGAAGGACGCGGTGGCGTTATGACAGCTTATACTCGTTGGGGTACAACATGGTCCGCTGCTAACTACGGTCTTATGAACGGTATTCTTCGTGGTGAATGGGGCAACCACTCAATGCATATCACAGACAACATGATTACAGCAAACTGTAACGCAGTTGATGCTATCATAGCAGGTGGTGTAACTTGCTTTGACGCAATGATGAACTATGCTACAAAGGATATTGAAGCAGCTAAGGACGATCCCGTATTTGTTAATGCAATGGTTGAAGCAATGCATCACAACCTTTACACAATCATTAACTCTGCGGCAATGAACGGTGTTGGTGCAGAAACAGTTGTAGTTGCAACAACCCCTGCAATTGTAAGCCTTATCTTCATCATTACCATTGCTGTTCTTGCACTTGCAATAATACTTCTTATAATAATGGCAGCTCTTATGGCTTAATTTTTGAGCATAAGATTATATTGCAAAGTTTAAACTAATTTAATTATTCTCCCTGTCCGTTGCAATATCAGCGCAAATGGGACAGGGAGATTTTTTGGAGTTTTATGAGAAAAGAACTACTTATCAATGAAAATTGGTTGTTTCGCTATCACGACGGTAGTGAATCAACAGTAAACATCCCACATACTTGGAATAACATCGATGGTCAAGACGGAGGCGATGACTATTATCGTGGCACTTGTGTTTATGAAAAGCATTTTACTTCTCCAAATCCATCTGTTAACGAAAGAGTTTATATCGAATTTAACGGCGTAAATGCTTCTGCTAAGGTAATTCTTAATGGCACGGTAGTTACAACACACGATGGTGGCTATTCTACCTTCCGCACTGATATCACCGATTATCTCTCGGCAGAAAATCATATGATTGTAGAGGTTGATAATTCCAAGAATGATAGGGTTTATCCACAAAAAGCGGACTTTACATTCTATGGCGGTATCTACCGCGATGTAAAGCTGCTTGTTGTAAATAAATATCATTTCGACCTTGATTTCTTTGGCGGTAAAGGTCTTGCCGTTTGCCCCGAGGTTGCAGGTGAAGATGCTGCCATTTGGGTTCGCACATGGCACAATGCCGAAGGAGGCAGAGTTGACATTGCTCTTAAAGATGCAGATGGCAATATCGTTGGTACTGGAAATGACACTGATGAAACAATTGTTATTGAGAAAGCACATTTATGGCACGGTATAATCGATCCATATCTCTATTCTTGTGAAGCAACACTTTTCGTAAATGATGAGCCTGTTGATAAGGTTAATTGTCGCTTCGGTGTGCGTTCTTTCAAAATTGATTCTCAAAAGGGATTCTTTTTGAACGGAAAAGAATATCCTCTCCGTGGTGTTTGTCGTCATCAGGACTGGAAAGGTATCGGAAATGCCATCACAAAAGAGCATCACGATATTGATATGGCCATGATACGCGAAATCGGAGCTAACACCATTCGTCTGGCGCATTATCAACACGATCAATACTTCTATGATCTTTGTGACGAGTACGGTATGGTGGTTTGGGCAGAAATTCCATATATTTGCGAGCATATGCCAAACGGTAGAGAAAATACTGTTTCGCAAATGAAGGAGCTTTTAGTTCAGTGCTACAATCACCCCTCTATCTGCGTTTGGGGCATTTCAAATGAAATTACCATTTCTACCAAAAAGCGCGCAGATATGCTTGATAACCACAAATTGCTCAACAATTTGATTCACGAGATGGATCCAAGCCGTCCCACTACACTTGCTTGCTATGCAATGTGCGCACCATTCGACTCAGTAGGACATCTTTCCGACGTGGTTAGCTGGAATTTGTATCTTGGTTGGTACACTCCTTTTATGTGGCTCAATAATATATGGGTGGATTATTTCCACAATCGTTATCCTAACCGTTGTCTTGGATACTCTGAGTACGGATGTGAATGTATGCCTAATCTTCACTCATCTCACCCACGCAGAGGTGATCAAAGTGAAGAATATCAATGCAAATATAACGAATATATGCTCAATTTCTTTGAAAAACGTCCATTCATGTGGGCAACACACCTTTGGAATATGTTTGACTTTGCTGCCGATGCAAGAAATCAGGGTGGCGAACCCGGTATGAACCACAAGGGACTCGTTACATTTGACCGTAAGATAAAAAAAGATAGCTTTTATCTTTATAAGGCATGGTGGTCAAAGGATCCATTCGTTTATATTGCAGGCAGACGTTACGTTTATCGCGCTGAGAAAAAGACCGAGGTTAAAATCTACTCAAACTGTCCTGAAGTTACACTATATGTTAACGGCAAAGAATTTGAAACACAAAAAGGAAATAAAGTGTTCACCTTCCGCGTTCCACTCAAGGGCGAGGTTAAGCTTCTTGCTAAATCAGGTAAACATAGCGACGAAATAGTAATTCGTCACGCAAAGCATAAAAACCCAATGTACAAATTGGGCAAAAAGGTCACCGGCGGAGGCAACTGGACCTAATAATAAAACTTTAATAGCCTTAATTTATATAAGGAGATAATTATGAATGAAAACAATGGCGTTAACCGCGCCAAATTCTATCAGCTTGCCCTGTTTCCAATGAACAATGGCGCAACTAATGTTTATTTTGTACTTATACTTTCCTACATAGCGCAGTTTGGTAATGCAGTTCTTGGACTTGCTATGCTTTTTGCATCCTTTATGGTTACAGGAATGCGTGTTTTTGACGCTATTACTGACCCAATCATTGGTGCTCTTATGGATAAGACAAACACAAAATTCGGCAAATTCCGTCCATTTATGGTAATAGGAAATGCCATTATGGCAGTAAGCGTAATTTTGTTATACATCGTAACACCACTTGTTCCCGAGGGTATGTTATGGCTTCGTTACACTCTCTTTATCGTGCTTTATGCTATATGGGTAATCGGATATACCTTCCAAACCTCCGTTACAAGAAGCGCGCAAACAGTTCTTACAAACGATCCTAAGCAACGCCCCCTCTTTACAATATTTAACACCATCGGCTCGCTTGCCGGCATGGGCGTTATGCAGGCGGTTGGTATGGTTATGGCTTGGGATTCCTTTGCAGGCGACTATAATAGACAATGGTATGCTATTATGACCGTTGTCGGAATTGTTATATCTGCAATTCTTACGGTGCTTGCAGTTATCGGTATTGCAGAAAAGGATAATGAAAAATATTTCGGTATAGGTGGCGGACATCAGGAAGCTGTTAAGATTTACGAATATATTAGAATTATCAAAGCCAATAAACCACTTCAACGTTTGATGGTTGCAGGCGGAGGATGTAAGCTCGCGCTCGCAATAGCTCAGAACATTACAGTTTTGATTATGCTCTATGGTTGTATGATGGGTAATTATGATACCTTTAATATGGTATTTATGGCACTTGGATATGTATTTTCTGCCCCCTTCTTTATCCTCACCGTCCGCACATCTCAAAAGCACGGTCAAAAGCGTTCCCTTATGACATATGTTGCGGTTGCACTTGCTTGTTACGTTGGCGTACTTGCACTCCTTTTGATGTGGAAGCAAGGCAATCCCTCCTTCAACCTCAGTCTCTTTGGTGAGAATGGATTTTCCATCAACCTTTATACAGTTTTGTTTATTCTCTTCTTTGGTACGGGATACGGTGCATATTATGCAACTGCAGATATGCCAATTCCCATGGTTGCAGACTGTGCAGACTATGAAACATACCGCTCAGGTAAATTTATCCCCGGCATTATGGGAACATTGTTCTCACTCGTTGATAAGCTTGTTTCAAGCCTTGCATCTGCGGTTGTATCAATCGCACTTATGTGTATCGGAATTAAAGACCTGCCCACAAAGTTGACACCATATTCTGAGGGCATGAACTGGGTAGTTATCGTTCTGTTCTGCCTTATTCCTATGATTGCTTGGGCGCTTACGCTTGTTGCCATGAAGGGTTATTCTCTCGATGGTAAGCGTGTAAAGACTATCCAAGCAGTAAATGCAGCTCGTAAGGCAGCAGTTGCTAATGGAATGTCAATGAATGAAGCAATGGCTACTATTACCGACGAAACAGTAGAATTATCCTAAATATCCTAAAATCAAACAAATAAAAGCGTTTATCGAAAATCGATAAGCGCTTTTTTTATTTTGGATTTAAAACATATTGAAAAAAGCTTTATATTGTGATATAATAAAAAACAACTACATTTGTAATATAATAAAGGAATAAAAATATGCAAAACCAATCCATGCGAAAAATCCTACGGGATTTTTGCCTTCAAAATAAACGCATACCCGAAGAAAAGATAAGAAGCACCATTTCTCTTACTCAAATAAAAGAAATTTATAGTGATTGGGAGTCCAACGATATGGGAGAAAGCTTCTACCTTTATACCGGTACACAATCTGAAAGTTCCCAAAAATTTTATTTTCTCGTGTGGCATCTCCGTACATGGAATGGCGGATGGTCAAGTGAAGATGACTTTTTTTGGCATTTGATCACAGAAGAAAATTTCAACGAGTTCTATGAGATGAGCTTAGGATCATAAAAATACATAAATTTAGGAGAACTAATGCAATACAAAAACTCATCTGAAAATACCATGAGCACTCCCAAATCATTCAATGAACAGCTCATACGCTCATATACTTTGTTTGTCAGTTTGTTTTTTCTTGTATCAGTACCCATCGCGGTGCTTTATACAAAGGAATGGGATATATTATATAATCTTTGGGATATAGTTACGTCTCCAAGTAAGCTGGTAACCGACTATTTCGCACTTGGTGGACTTGGCAGCACTCTGTTAAATGTGGCAATTTGCGGTTTATTTGCAAATGCCATTATATATATAAGCGGTGTGCGTGCAAATGCCAAAACCTTAGCAGGATATATGTTAATAATCGCGCATGCCTTCTATGGACTAAACTTTATAAATATGTGGATGCCATTTTTGGGCGTTATTCTCTTCTGTATAGTAATGAAGAAGAAAATTTCTGAAAATATACATATCGCATTTTATGCCACCGCCCTCTCCCCCTTTGTAAGTGAGGTGATTTTCAGATATCCCATAGGAGCATCAGTAACCTCGAATATCAACTGGATAGGTATAATAATTGCAATCATATGCGGTGTTGCAATTGGATTTGTGGTGTTGCCACTTCTACCCGGAACAACATCCATGCATAGAGAATACAATCTTTATAAAGCAGGACTTGCCATTGGTATGATGGGTATATTCATCTATGCATTTATGTATAATACCCTTGGCATCGCGCCCTCTCAAAATCCTCCAATCAACAATCCCGAATATTATGCTATGCCCTATGCTTATCGTGGATTTATGAATATTTTCTATTTGGTTTTGTTTGGAATCACGTTCATAGCAGGATTTTTGTTAAAGAAAGGAAAAATAAAGGACTATAAAAAGCTCTTAAAATGTACGGGATACGGAACTGACTTTGTTGATAAATTTGGAATGCCAATGTGCTTCATTAACATTGCAATATATGGCTTGTTGTTCTTATTTTATCTTAATCTTGTCTTCGTTCTCCCCGACATTTTTCCATTTCTTCCCGAGGGTGTAGGACTAACCGCTCCAACAGCGGGAGCTATTTTGGGGGCACTAACCTTTGCTTCGGATGGACAACATCCAAGAAATGTAGCACCAATCGTTGTGGGATATATGGGGCTTCAATTGATAGTCATAGCGATATGCACTGCATCAAATCTCCCTATTCCATGGACTCTTGCAACCCAGGCATATATCAACGGACTTGCCTTTGCAACAGGTCTTTGTCCTATAGCGGGTAAATACGGATTTAAATACGGTATAATTGCAGGAATGTTAAGTGCAGTAATTTGTTCGGTAACATCAAGCATGCATGGTGGATTTGTCCTCTATAACGGTGGCTTTACCGCAGGACTCACCGCACTCATAATGATTCCCTTGCTTGACTACTACAACATTGTACCTAAACACGAAGACGACACATAATCAAATGCAACCCCAAGTTGCGCAGTTGAATACTAAAATATATAGCGCAACCACACTTTTTTTGCTATAATTAGGTAAAAAAACAAAGGAGTATAAAATGATAAAAAAATTATGGAATAAAAATTTCATCCTGCTTTTGCAGGGCGCAACAGTCAGTATGATAGGTGACCTAATGTATAGCGTCGCCATCGGCTATTGGGTATATCAGCAAACGGGGTCGAATAGCTTGATGGGAATTATGTCCTCCATCTCAATGTTCGTCACTATGTTTCTCTCCCCCTTTAGCGGAACAATAGTTGATAAGTTAAATCGCAAATGGGTTCTCGTTATAGGGGATGCTCTTCAAGGTGTTCTTATGCTCATAGTCGGTGTGCTTGCTTATACAAATGCATTGAGTGTTCCCATCGTTCTTATCGCAGCATTTCTTGCGGCACTCGGCGGAGTTTTCTATCAACCCGCATCTAATACCGTGCTCATTGATATTATCCCACGCGACGATATGGTGCGCGGACAATCACTGTTTTCAGGTGTTAGCTCAACGATCAATATGATAGGAACCGCCTTTAGTGGAGCTATGGTCGCACTTTTCGGAGTTCCGCTTATTATCATCATAAACGGATGCAGCAATCTCTATTCTGCCCTCTCGGAAATGTTGATTTCCGTTCCAAAGACTGTTCATCAAGGAGAAAAAGTATCGGTAAAAGGCATTTTGCAGGATAGCAAAACGGCGGTAAAAACAATTTTTACCAACTCCTGTTTGCGCATTTTCATTCCAAGCGCAATAATAATAAATTTGCTTGGCGCAGGTCCTTTTGCTCTTGCTCTCCCCTTCGTCTTGGAAAAAGGATTTGGAGTTGAGCAATATGGTTTGTTGATGTCGATATTTACCGTTGGATCACTCGCTTGTATTATTATTCTTGGCATATTCAAATTCAATGCAAAAACAAGATTTTGGATAATGGCAATCGGTTTTTCATCATCTGTAATCTGCTTGATATTAACATATCTTTCAACCAAATTTATACCACTTTGCATCTTTGCTTTTTTGGGAGCATTTTTTAATTGTGCAGGCAACACAGTTTTCAATGCTTCGTTTATGTTGGCATTACCGGAAGAAAATCGCGGTGCGGTTCTTGGATTTTTCAGTGCCGCCTCCGTCGGTGGAACTGCCTTGTCTGCTCTCATATACGGATTTTTGGGAGAAATCTTCCCCCTCTATATCATATTTGCTATGGGCTCGCTTATCTCCTTAGCACCAATGCTTTATCTTTGCTTTAATAAGCAAACCAAATCTTTTATTATTGAGAATACATAAAAAATACCCACGGTCGACAGTTTCGACCGTGGGTATTTTATTAAATCATATCAACATCTACTTGATTTTTATTTTCATTCTGTTCTTTAACAACGTACTTGTCAAAGATAACAAGCAACGAAGGAAGCACGAAAAGAATTAACAAAATCGCACAAAGCGCTCCGATACCGAGTGTTGTAAGAATGCTCGCAACCGCTCCGGACATAAATCTACCGCAAATCAAGGTTACTAAAACAATAATGAGAGATGATGTCAAAATCGCATGTGTAGCTCTTCTCATAACCTCAGGAAGTGCCTTTTCAATACTGTATTCTTTTCTAACCTCTGTGTAATATGTGGTAAAGAGAATACCATAGTCAATCATCGAGCCCATCAAAATGCATTGAACAAGAATCAAAGCAATAAAGTACATGGGCAAATTGATGGCAACCATCACACTCATCATAGAGAATACCGCGCCTTCAATTATACAAATAAGAAGGAATGACAACAAAAATTTCTTAAAAGTAAACCAAACAACAAGGAATACCGCAATTGCAGTAACTATTGAAATAATGAGATACTCTTTTTCAAAAGTTCCCGAAACCTCATAGGACATAGCAGTTGCACCAACGAGATAATACTTACCGGACAAAGTGGAATAGAGCATCTCGTCAAATTTTTCATAGAAATCATAAATTTCCTTGGATTCAACCTTATAATCAAGTGTAATTACCATTCTCGAATGCTCAGTACCAATAAGCTGCGCAATTCCATCCTGCATAGTTGCCTTAGCTTCTTCAAATTGAGTTGCTACACTTTCATCAAAGAAGGATGAAAAAGCATCATTGTTCAAAATATCTTCTGAAAGGAAAATAAAGAAATCATATAGAGGAATTTTAACGTTCGCCATACCCGAGGTATTACCCCTTGCCATTATATAAAGCAAAGTCAAGCTTCCTTCGTTAAACATATCACTATCCGCAGCACTTGAGAAAAGCTCCGCAAGATCGTCGGGGGAAAGCGTTGTTCCCTCTTTAACCATTGATGACATATCCTTGAGCATACCAAACTGAGCAACCTGTTCAGAATCAATCAGTCCACCAGCATACCTCAAAAGCTCTGAAATAATATCAACGAATTCCGCAAATCTAAGTGATTTAACGGGCTTAATTCTAAAAATTCTTTCAATAGTTTCCGCATCCATTCCGAGTGTTTCGGCTACGTTTGCCCAAAACATAGGAGTGATGTTAAAAATATTCGCGTTTTTAAGCTGTGCAATATAGAAAATACTCTGCACAAGCTCTTTGTCAACGCCGAGAATACCTGAAATTTCGTCAACGGAATATTCAGTCTCACTCGCAAGTGCGTCAACCAAGGATTTCATCTGCCCAATTTGTCCCTTTGTTTCATCGTTAATCATTGAAGCAAAAAGCTCATTTTCAAGAAAATCCTTTGATGAAATAAACGATACAAAGTCAACAAGCGTCATTCCCTCAGTAGCCATACCGTGCTCGTGAATATAGAATAAGGTGTTAACGAAGGCTTCGGGAATTCCCATCATACCTGCAATATCAGAGGGCGACATTTCTGCACCCAATGTGTTTGCATACGCTTGAATTGAAGTTACATGTTCATCTTTTTCAAGATATTTGATAATATCCTTAATCCTCGCTTCGTCACCGTTCTCGTAAACGATCACCACCGTATCGTCCTGAGGGAAAATATCTGTAACCAAGCTCTCTTCGGCATAAGAATATTCAATAATCAGTTGCCCTTGAATAATACAAACTGCCACAAAAAGAATAAGAGCAACAATTGAGATTGTTTTTCTGTTTTTATAACTAAACGCACCAATAGAGCCAACGATTTTATCAAACATTCTCGTCACCTCCCCCAGCATGTGTAAATCTCTTTTTAAGATTTTCCTTATCAAGCTTGTAAACCAACTCATCAAACCAGAGAATGAGAGAAGGCATAATGGTGAAAACGCAAACAAGACTCAAGAAAACGCCTTTTGAAATAACAAGACCAATATCCTTGCCAATCGTAAAGCTCATAAGCAGAAGTACAAGCAAACCGACGATTGTGGTTATGGAGCTACTCGAAACAGAGCCAAATGCATTTACAATAGCATTTTTCATCGCTTGAGGCTTGTTTTGTTTGCCTAGAAGCTCATATTCCTGTTGATAACGGTGCAAAAGCATGATTGAGTAGTCGATAGAAAGCACGAGCTGGAATACCGCCGCGATGGAGAAGGTCATATCCGAAACGCTTTCAAAAATCACGTTACTTCCCATATTTATGAGTATAGCAACACCTATGGATACAAGCAAAAGCACCGGTTCGAAGAATGATTTGCACATCAAAAGCAATATTGCAACACCAACAATAACCGCCATAGGAATGAGTTTATCAAGAACGTCCAAATAAGCACCCGCATAATAGGTGTAGACATTGTAAGTACCACTATAATGATTCTTCATTTCTTTAATCACTGCACTAACCTTGTCATTGTCACCCACATAATCAGTATTCACAATATACATACTGTATGTCTTTGAATTATGCTCCACACTATTCAAATCAAAATCAACACTCGCAACGCCCTCAAATTCTGCAAGCTCCTTGTGGATAGCTTCCTTTTGTGTAGGAGTTAACCCCTCAAACATAATTTGAAAGCTCTCGTTAAGCTCAACCGAGGGAAACTCCTTGTTAATGATTTCAAGCCCCTGACTCATATTAGAATCCTTCGCAAGATATTTTGATTGATCCTTGTTTATCGTAACCTTAGGGATTAAAAGCGCACAAAAAAGCGCAAGCACAACACTTACGATAAAGAAAACCAGTCTGTATTTTACTAAAATATTAGCAAACTTTTTCATTGTTCCTCCCATTTTATTGACACAAATAATATTTTATGATACAATTATATACAACCATAGTTGTTTAATCAACCACCGATATAATAAAAAGGTTGTTTAAACACATTTTAAGGAGAATTTTATGAATAAAAATGACCTTCGTTTTCAAAAAACCGAGCTTTTAATCAAAAACACCTATTTTAATCTGAAAAAGCACGGTTCAACCGTGGTAAAGGTAAAGGATCTTTGCGAAGCCGCAATGATTAATAAAACTACGTTTTATGCCCACTATGAAACCATCGAGCATCTTCATAAACAAATATGCACAGAGTTCGTTCAAGAAATTCTCAGTGATTGCGCGTATATTGATAGAATACAAGGTGAAACGCGCGCCTTCGTGTATTCCATTCTCGGTGCATTTGTAGAAAAAATGCCAACAATAGAAAAGCTTTACGGTAATGACCTTCACGTCCTCGTCAACGATGTTGAAACTGTTTTGATGGAGCAATTCAAGAAATATCCAGTCGATGAAGACTATGAACTTTCCATTCGCTTCTGCATCGGTGGAGCATTCCGTCTCTTGGCCCGTGAAAAAGACCCCCTCCGCATTCAAAAAACCGTCGAGCTTATCGAAAGAGTCCTCAATTTTTAAGATTATTTGATAAACAAATTAGGATTTAGCGGTGAGAAGATAGTTGAGAAAAGATTTAGGGGGATTTTGAAAAATCCCCCTATAACCCCAAAACTTTTTAATCGTTTTTTGAAAATAAATCCCGCGCAAATCGTGTTGTTTGGTGCAACCAAACAACACATAACGATTTTTAAGGCATCTTAACAGGCACCTTAAAAATCTATGATTTGCTACTAAAAACGTTGCCATTTTGGTATCAAAACGGTTATGTGCCGACTTTGAAGTCGGAGGCCAAGCGGTCTTAGGAAGACAAGACCTGATA
>JAZQUS010000103.1:0-1501 GCA_045631445.1 Eubacteriales bacterium | reverse complement strand
CCTGTTAAAATGCCTTAAAAATCGTTATGTAATGTTTGATTTCAATCAAACATTACGATTTGCGCGGAATAATTTAATACCCACGATTAAAAAGTTTTTGCCAAGCTTTTTTCAAAAAGCGTAATTTTTTACTTTGTAACTACTCACTAAATCCACAATTTACTAAAAAAGCACCGTTTAAAAAACGGTGCTATGATTATTTATGCAAATTCAGGTTGCTCAAATATTTCAATTTTAAACTGCGTTCTCTCCGCTTGCGCGCCACGTATTTCAACGATATAGTCAAGCTCAATTTTACCATCTTCAAGCAAAGTATTCTTCACAGATTTTGTAAAAACGCAAATTTCAAAGGGCATAAACTGGGTTTGATAGGTGCATATATGTCTTTTTCCCTCTTCAAACACAAGAATCGTATTAACGCTTCCGTTTCTCATCATAGTAACGAGTCCGTCTTGCGCTCGTTCAAAACGCACCTGTGTGTGCGAGCCCTCCATTCCCGTAAGCTCACTCTCATCATAGGCAATTATAACACGGTCATCAGTTATATATAATTCTCCCTCTGAATACATTTCAATTGGACCCTCTGGCTCTTCGTCCTCAATGTGAAGCTCGTGCTCCTCAAACATATCAACCTCGTCCTCAAGCAAGCTATCAAAGAAATGATCGTTAGTTGCCTCACGAAGAGAGGTCAGTTTTATTCTTATACTTTTTTTAATCATAATTATCCTCTTTCAAATCGTTGACGTATTTTTTTTGCGTCACCAACAAAATGATAAAGCTGCAAATCGTGGCTCTCGGTCTTTCTCATACCAAGACTCCTTTGCAATCTTATTGAAGGGACGTTTCTTATATCTGCATACGCTTCGATTGTTTCAATATTTTTTGGAAGATTACTCATCAAAAATGAGCAAATACGGTAAAACGCCATTGTTTTTTGGTACTTTGCGAGAAGTTGAACCTCTTCAATCATAAGCATATTTTCACGCGTATAATACATCAAAAAGCCCGCAAGCTCACCCTTTGAATAGCAAAGAATTAGTTTTCTCTCCTCTTTTTCAAGAGCTCTACCAACTTCGTCTATAAATTCTTCTATTTCTTCATCATAGGAAAGATCACTTGGAGCAATATCCTTGAGGTTTTCATAAATCATATCAAACAAAAGGGGGAGAACATCATGCCTTTTGCTTTTATCCAAATACTCAAAATTATACATATTTTCCCTCCATTTAGTGATAAAAAAGCCACCTGCTCTTGCAGATGGCTTTTATGGGGTGAGTAATGGGATTCGAACCCACGGCCTCCAGGGCCACAACCTGGCGCTATAACCAACTTAGCTATACCAAGTCGGAGGGCCAAGCGGTCTTAGGAAGACAAGACCTGATAACAACTCCTTGGCCCACAGAACGACATGGCTAGATCCGACTTCCTGCTCTTGCAGATGGCTTTTATGGGGTGAGTAATGGGATTCGAACCCACGGCCTCCAGGGCCACAACCTGGCGC
>JAZQUS010000102.1:0-116656 GCA_045631445.1 Eubacteriales bacterium | reverse complement strand
CAAGGCAAGAGAGCTTGGCGCTGAGGGTATCGGTCTTTGCCGTACCGAGCACATGTTCTTCGAGGCTGACAGAATTGCAGCATTCAGAGAGATGATCTGTGCTGACACCGCTGCTGAGAGAGAAGTTGCTCTTGAAAAGATCCTTCCCTACCAGCAGTCTGACTTCGAGAAGCTCTACGAGGCTCTTGAGGGCACTCCCGTATGTATCAGATTCCTCGATCCCCCTCTCCACGAGTTCGTTCCTACCACTGAGGAAGACATCGCTCTTCTCGCAAAGGCTCAGAACAAGTCTGTAGACGATATCAAGGCTATCATTTCTTCTCTCCACGAGTTCAACCCCATGATGGGTCACCGTGGATGCCGTCTTGCAGTAACATATCCTGAAATTGCGAAGATGCAGACAGCAGCTGTTATCCGTGCTGCTATCAACGTTCAGAAGAACCATCCTGAATGGACAGTTCGTCCTGAAATCATGATTCCTCTTGTAGGCGACGTTAAGGAGCTTAAGTATGTTAAGAGCGTAGTAGTTGCTACAGCAAACGCTGAAATTGCAGCTGCAGGTGTTGAACTTGACTACGAAGTAGGTACAATGATTGAAATTCCTAGAGCTTGTCTTACTGCTGACGAAATCGCTAAGAATGCTGACTTCTTCTGCTTCGGTACAAACGACCTTACACAGATGACATATGGCTTCTCACGTGACGACGCTGGTAAGTTCCTCAATGCTTACTACGATGCAAAGATCTTCGAAAACGATCCTTTTGCAAAGCTTGACCAGACAGGTGTTGGTAAGCTTATGAACATGGCAGTTACACTTGGTAGACCCGCTAACGAACACCTCCACGTAGGTATTTGTGGTGAACACGGTGGTGACCCCACATCTGTAGAATTCTGCCATAGCATCGGTCTTGACTATGTATCTTGCTCACCTTTCCGTGTGCCGATCGCTCGTCTTGCTGCTGCTCAGGCTGCTATTAAGAGCAAATAATATATTGCTAATATAAAAATTTGACCTCGCAGGAAACTGCGAGGTCTTTTTATATTCAGATTCAAACAAACAATATCCAAATAAGCTTTGAAACGATATGAACTCCTGCGTGACCGAGCATTGCATAATGAATTCCGTATTTTCTATAAAGACGTCCAAATAGTAAACCAAATCCACCATTCATAAGGAAACATCTGAATATTATCATAGGTGTTACGGGCGTAATCATCATAAATGTTCCCGGTAGATGTGCTGCGGCAAAAAGAAGCGTAGCGATTACATTCGCAATTATAAGAATTTTAATACTCATTTCTTCCTTTTTGGTGATTTTTTGAATTACGAATGAAATAAGTGACATAAGGAACAAACGAATCATCACTTCTTCAATTACACCACCGTAAGTGATTGACGCGATAATATATTCTACCGTAGGTTTTGCCTCATAGCTGTTTTGAATTACTTCGTGAAAATTGCTAAATACGAGTACGTCAATCAATATAAATGCTGCACCGCCAATCAGAGATACAATTAAAAGCTCAATATTTCCCTGCTTGATAAATTTGACCTTTCGCCAAAGTCCTATCTTTTGAGCGAGTATTATACCTATAATGCCTAAAATAATAGCATATCCGAGAGATTGAATAGTGGTTATTATAATAAGCAGATCCATATTTCCGATCTGCGAGAGGATTTCGTCGAACATATCTTGATTTAAGCTTTGTATTGAATACAGAGCAGTAAAATATCCACCAATAAGCCCGAAAATCGCGAGAAAAATGAGATATTTCAGATTGTTTTTAATTGTTTGTTTCATTACTTTTTTCCTTTTGGTATATTATATATGCATAAATAGTCATAGTCACGATTGAAATTATAAAGCTTACAAGCATAATATTAATAGCTATTGTACCATCGAAAATAATACTGCCTATAAGGGAAACCGCACCCGAAATCATCATTAAATACGCGGCAAAGCGATTAGATTTAGTCCAAGTTACGTCATTATAACGAGTCCAAGGCAGACGAAAACCAACGTTACTGTTCTTCCTCGTCTTGGGCATATAGTTTCCCATAGCAATTATTAGTATCGACATCAACATTGATACATACTTTAATATATCTATGTCTAAAACGTCGGTATTCATAGTTTGTGAGTAAGTTGCATACAAAAAGAAGGGGTTAAGAAGCATCATAAAGCCGCTTATGAGAGGAACTACGATATTCAATACCTTAATGTTGGATTTAGCGTCCGCTGCCTCTTTTTCGTCTGAGGCGTTCGCTATCTTTTTCAAGTAAGAGCGAATAACAAATTCAAAAACCACAATCATTAATATCATAATTGCCGGCAAAAGGAGTAATTCGTACTTTGACCCCCATCTGTCCACCGCTCCGTATTGATCAAAATGTACTGCTACGGTATCGGGCAAGATAAAAATTGCTATAAGTGAAGAAATTAAAGTGACAATGGTAAAAATTATACTTAATATTTTCATTTTTTATTACCTCCAAACTGTTTAATCCATAAAACTAATTCTTCGAATACGGTTGCATTGATTTCATAGAAAATGAAATTTTTGTGCTTGTATTCCATCACAAGATCTGCTCCCTTGAGCTGTTTTAAATGATATGAAAGTGCAGCAGGAGTTATCTTTAGTGCCTCAGAGATTTCACCGGCACTCATTCTACCGTTTTTGAGCATAACAAGTATATCTCTTCTCTGCTCATCGGCAAGGACCTTGAATAAATTATATTCGCTCATATTCCCCTCCTATTTCAAAAATTCTTTAAATAGATTATACACCAAGAATATATATTTGTCAATAGGTATTTAAAAATATTTTTAAATAGTTGTAAAAAAGAAACCCTGTGGAAAAATCCACAGGGTTTTAGTTTACAATTATTTGTTTGTAAGCTTAGCGATTTCTTCAGCGAAGTTTTCTTCCTTCTTCTGAATGCCTTCGCCCTTTTCGAATCTGCAGTAACCTGTTACTGCGATATTGCCGCCAAATTCCTTAGCGCACTGAGCAACATACTGGCAAACCTTAAGAGAATCTTCCTTAACGTATGCCTGTTCAAGCAAGCAGTTGTTGTCATAGAACTTACCAATTCTACCAAGAACCATCTTTTCGATGATCTGAGCGGGCTTCTTGGAGTTAACGGGGTCGTTAGCAATCTGAGCCATAAGAATTGCCTTTTCTTCCTCAATTACAGAAGCAGGAACTGCTTCTTTGTTAAGGTAAGCAACGGGATAAGCACCAACCTGAAGAGCGATGTTCTTTGCGAACTCTGCGAAACCTTCATGGTTAACAGCAGCTTCATCAGCATCGAAAGATACGATAACACCGATGGAACCAAGGCCGTGGATATATGTGCTTGTTGTACCTTCAACAAGTACGAAACGACGAATGTCGAGCTTTTCACCGATCATAGCGATCTTTTCAACAAGAGAATCCTTAACGAGTGTTGCTGTGCCGTCAAAAGCTGTGTTAAGAAGAGCTTCGAGGTCAGCGGGCTTGTTAGCGATGATTGTTCTAAGGAGACCCTTAACGAATTCCTTAAATGTGTCATTTTTAGCAACGAAGTCAGTTTCAGAGTTAACTTCAACCATAGCACTTACGTTACCGATTGTCATAATATCAACGATACCTTCAGCTGCAATTCTGCTTTCCTTCTTAGCTGCAGTTGCAAGTCCCTTCTCACGAAGAATTTTAACTGCTGCTTCGATGTCACCGTCAGCTTCAACAAGAGCCTTCTTGCAGTCCATCATACCAAGTCCGGTCTTTGCACGCAAAGCCGCAACGTCTTTTGCTGTAATATTAGCCATTATTTTTTCCTCACTTAATTTTAGATTAAAATTATTCTGCAACTTCTTCAGCAGCTACTTCTGTTGTTTCTTCAGCAACTGTCTGTTCGCCCTGTCTACCTTCGATAACTGCATCTGCAATTACAGAGGAGATAAGCTTGATAGCGCGGATAGCGTCATCGTTACCGGGAATTACGTAGTCAGCATCGTCGGGATCACAGTTTGTGTCAACGATAGCGACAACGGGAATACCAAGTTTCTTTGCTTCGAGAACTGCATTTCTTTCTTTCTTGGGGTCAACAATGAAAATAGCGGAAGGAAGAGTATCCATATCTTTGATACCACCGTAGCTCTTTTCAAGGTCGAAAATCTCTTTCTGCTTTGCAGCAACTTCCTTCTTAGGAAGGAGATCGAATGTGCCATCTTCCTGCATCTTTGTAAGAGCATTAAGACGAGCGATAGACTTCTTAATTGTCTTGTGGTTTGTAAGCATACCACCAGGCCAACGAACGTTTACATAGTACATGCCGCAACGTGTAGCTTCTTCTTTGATAGCATCAGTTGCCTGCTTCTTTGTACCAACGAAAAGAACGTTTCCACCTTCTGCTGCGATATCACGTACGAACATGTAAGCTTCTTCAAACTTCTTAACAGTTTTCTGAAGGTCGATGATGTAGATACCGTTTCTTTCTGTGAAGATGTACTCGCTCATTTTGGGGTTCCATCTTCTTGTGTGATGTCCGAAATGGACGCCAGCTTCAAGGAGCTGTTTGATTGAAATAATTGACATTTTAAATGTCCTCCTTCGGTTTTTTTCCACCACAAATAGCCAACAATCGCAATCATCCGAAGATGACACCGGCATTGTTTCGTGCCTTTGTGTGTGTATTTTTAAATTTTGCGCGACTTTGCCGCACAATTACGAAGCATTATAACATATATAATATGTATATTTCAATAGGATTTCAAAAAGTTTACAAATTGTTAACATTTATCATTCGAAAAGTCCCCTTTTCTTCTTTTGGTGAAATCCTTGTAACTCCTGTGCGGTAAGTCTAACTAGTATGGTATCTTCACCTATACATTCTATTTTACACCAAGGAATTAAGAGATTATCACTTGAAGATAATCCTAAAAATCCACATCCTTTTTCTATCACAAGCGCAACTATTTGAGCGGTACATTTATCAAATTCAAAGTCACAAGCATAACCCAAACGCGTGCCATCACACAAATTGATTATTTCTTTTTTTCTTAATTCGTCTGTGTTGATGATATTCATATGTCCTCCAATAATTTTAAAGCACCGACTTGTGTCGGTGCTTTGATTAGTTTTTCTCTATGTATTTTACATTTACAGGTTTAATTCCAGTTTGTTCATAAACAATTTCATTTATTTGGGCCATTTGACTTGGTAAAAGGCCTTCAGTCATAACAATTACCGTACACATACCGTCATTAATGATAGCAACGCATTGTTCAAACCCCTTTGCCATTACCATAGCCTCGATATTTGCTTCTGCTTCTATATTATTAGCAATAGTTGCAATGTCTTCAAGTGCCTGGTTTCTTTCGGCACTATTTGTTTCTGCTGTATCCACAACATTTTGAAGCACTGCAAGAGCTTCATCTCTTGCTCTGTCACGGCTTACTTGCGTGGATGCAAAATAAGCAAGAACTTCGCTTGTTTGGTTTTCTTCAACCTCGGCACCTGCGCCTTCATTGTAATCAAATCCATCATCATTATTGTTAGCAAATAATACCCAGTTAAGACAAATCGCCACTCCAACTAACAATACTGCACCGATGATAATTAGATTTCTTCTTCCAATCTTGGCAAAAAACTCTTTTACTTTGTCAAAAAAGTTTTCTTCCTCGACCTCAACTAATTCGTACTTTTCTTCTGTATTCATATAAGTTCCTCCGTTCAATTTTTAGTACACTATATGTATATAGCACATCTATGCATTTTAGAACATATACTGTTATTTTTTTCCTTCTGCGATATAAATTTTATTTTTTGGCACACCGAACGCCGATGAAATAAGGTTTGTTAATTGATTTGAAACTAATGGATTCCCTCCTCCCTTGCAAACTATGGCCACTCCGCAGATATTGGGCATTTTTTCAAGGACGCAAACCATACTTTCATCATTCCCCGATCCTATGGTAACGTATTTCTTTTCTGAGTTTGTTCCGCTTGACGATGATTTGCTCTCCTCATTGTATGCGTATATAGTTTCAAATCCGCTATCAAAATATACAGTAACCTTAACGTTTGATACACCACTAACATTTGCACACATGTCTGCAATCTTTTTTTCGATGCTTTGGTTATATTCTTCCAAACGTGAGCTACTATTATTTGAGTGTGTTTTCTGATTTGAACCGCTTGGCAAGGTTAAAAGTATTAACCCTAGTGCTAAAAGAACTATAATTAATAATATGTTTTTCTGCCCCTTTATATATGTAAAGAGTGTAGCTTTGTTTATTTTTCGTTCAATCATTATTCAACCTCACTATTTAATTAATACTGTGCAGTCACATTTCAATAAATTGGTAAAGTAAATTTCTATTTCGTAAGGATTTTTAAAAATTGATTTACCAAATAGCAAAATTTGAATTTTAGAAATACTTAATTCATCGTTGCTTTCTATAGTATATACGGATATTTCGCATTCTTCTTGCGGTATCGAAAACTCCTGTTCAAGTATATTTTTGATTTGATTTTTTATTTCGGATATAGAAAATTCATTTAGATAATTTAGTAAAATATCTTCATATTTGTTTTGGCTATTATTATCTTCTATAAGTAAATCATCCTTTATCTTATCAAAAAAACTTTCATCAATACTTTGTATAACTTTAGATATTGGTGATATGATAGCGCATAGAATTATCAATATTCCAATAGCTTTTGTATATTTAAAAATACCAGTTGATATAGGTGAAACAATATTAGCAATACCAATACAAATGGATACTAAGATAATAGTCAATAAGTAATTTTTCATAATTTTTAACCTAGAGGAGAAGCACATTTGGAAAAAACGGTCAACAACAAAATCAAAACTATACCGCAAATTGATATAATAGCAAGAATATATCCTAATATGCTAGAAATTTCGAGTATTATACTTCCCTCTCTGTTGCAACCAAGAAGTCCTGCGAATGAATTTGCAAGAATGAACACAAGACGGTATAGTAGTATATTTATTAAAGGTGGCAAAATCATTAATATAAGGACCACAATTAAAATTACTCCTATATTTGAACGCAGATATTCAATACTTGCTCCTGCAGTTCTTAAAGAATCTCCAATACTGCTACCTATTAATGGTATCATTTGAGAGGCCAACATTTTGGCGGTTTTTGCTGATAAGTTGTCCGCCTTGGATGCAAGGAGACTTTGGGTAGAAATAACTGTTGTAAATGTGAGCATCATAAAACCCAAAAAGAATGAGAAAATCTTTTTGATAGCATTACTCAGGGACAATAAATTGCCTTCTTTAACAAATGTAGATGCTAAAGTTAATGCCATACAAACACCAATTATAAGCTCAAGAGAAATGATACATATATTTTCCAGAATGGATAAGAAAACAATCAAACCGTAATTATGTATTATTGCAGAATTTACGTTTCCCCCCATTGCGTACATAACAGACAATGTTGGTGAAACAGTATTCACAAAAAGCTTTAAATTATCAAGCATTGTGATTGCTTTAGTGATTGGTTCTCTTGAAAGCTCTATTAAAGAAGATATTATGGCAATATTACCAATAAGATCAGCAATGCATTCAACCGCATTGCTTTTGATTGTTGAATTAATGCTATTCAGTAGCGAACAAAGAATTAGTAAAGCCATAAGTGAAGCAAGGGCCTTTATAATTCCTTTAAAATTGATGCCTATAATATTAAAAATATAGCTAATAATAAAATTCCAATCACTTATTTCTCGTGAGCCTGTGGCAATTTTATCAAGGTTGGTTGAAAATATATTATCTGGTAGCAAATCCGCTATATCGTCGGGAATTGAATCAAGCCAATCCTCGTATTCTTCAGGCACAGTACTCTGATCGGTTGAATTAACTGCAAGGCTTGGTGAAAGAAGTGCAAAAAACAACAAAAAAATAAAAATACGCTTTACCACGAAATCATCTCCTGTGACATTTCTATTATTTGAGAGATTAACGGAAGACTTAAAATTATGATTTCGATTTTCCCCGCACTTTCTATACCGAATGCAATATTGTTTTCGCCACATTCACGACAAATCTCACTTGAAATTTGTGTCATATATGCAATTCCCAATGCTTTAGTGAGTAATCTCATATGTTCTAATGGAATAGTTGAACCCATAGTGGATTCTAAAAAATTAAAAATCGGATTGAGCAATAGAACAATGAATGAAAAGATAATTATAACTGCTGACAGTCTTGAGGGAATTAAAAATTCGCTTCTCGCGCTCTTTATAAGAACGCACAAAATAGCACATGCTATACCAATAGCACATATTTTTATACTTTCGCTCAAAGCTCAAACACATCCTTTATTTCGTTAAACAAATTACCTACTTCACCTATGAGGAAAACGAAAACCACAATTAGTCCAGCAATTATTAACATTAACCCCTGCTCGTCCCGACCAGATTTATTTAGAATTTGTGCAAGTATTGAAACTATAAATCCAATTCCCGCAACCTTTAAAATTAATCCTATTTCCATAAGAATCCTTTCAATTATATTAGCAAAATAATTATTGAAAACGAAACGCTAAGAAAGATAGCGAGTTGTACTTTTTTGTTTTTTGCATCTTTCTCAAGCATACTATCACGTATTTTTATAAGCTCGTTTTTGAAATACTCGCAAGAGATAATTTGCTCACGCGAATAATTACGACCAAAATTTTCTGCAAATTGCATGATCATATTCGTTGCTTTATCTTCACAGTAAAAAACTACCGAAGAGATTAGTTCTTGCAAATTATCTATTTTTTGATTGTTTTTGTAAATACCACAATTTTTAAGTAAATCTCTATCGCAGTTTTCTATGATCACATCTATAGGCAATAAAAAGCATTCGATTTGGTTTTTAATATATTCGATTAGTTGAATAAATGCATTGATTTGTTTTATACGCTTTTTTTGGAACTTTTGTATTTCTATATATCCTCTTAAGGAGCAATAAGTGAGTATTCCTCCTCCGATTAGTTTAAACATAACCATTATTTATTTCCTCCCAAGCACTTATTGAATAATCAAGTTCAAAATCTTGCTTTCTTCTTATTCCAATGTAATAATCAAATATATGTGATCTGTGTAGGTTATTTATACCTGTATGCGAAAGAATATCTTGAATACTGTTTCCGTGGCAAGTAGCTACTATCGGAATGCCTGCTCCTTGTGCATCTATTATTGCGGATGCATCCTTCTCATCACCGATTTCGTCACAAGCAATTATTTGAGCATTCATAGTTCTAACTGCTATTTCAATACCTAATTTTCTTGGATATCCTGATAATATACTAACAAGCAAGGATTTGTTTTCAAGGCCTAATCCCAGCTCACCTCGAGTATCGATTACTGCAATTCGTTTTGCATTTGGTCCATGTGATAAGTTAAAAATCAAGCTTCGTAAAAGTGTTGTTTTGCCAACTCCTGGTGGTGAATATATTAGCAATGAATTATTCTCTGCCAATTTGAGTATCGTGGTGCAACTGACATTTATTCTACTGGGGATTCGTATTGCAAATTCGCTTATGTCGTATACTCCAATAATGTTTTCATTCTCCACACCGGCTTTGCCAATAATTCCTATCCTTATTCCCTCCCCAAGTGATATGTAGCCATTTGCTATGGTATCGCGATAGGCATATAAAGAATGACGTGATATTTTTTCCAAAATTGATAATATTTCAGATTCGTTAGCAATAATATTTATATAGTTGTTATTTCCGTTTTGAATAATATATGCCTGTCTGTTTTTTCTTATGCGAATTTCTTCAATTAATCCGTAGTTTTGTGCTTCTTTAATAGCCAAATATATTCGTAACGGCAAAAAATCCTTTAATTTTTCAATCATTTTACCACCTCGTTGATAATTTATATGAGGTGAAAATTTAAATTATTCCAACAAATCTTAAAAATAGTATTGAATTTAAAGTAAAAATATGATAAAATTAATTAATTATTGAAATTAAAGTAGATTGGAGGATAGTATGAGTAAGTATATTTTAGCTTTAGATGAAGGTACCACAAGTGCGAGAAGTATCCTTTTTGATCATGATTGTAATATAGTTTCTTCTTCACAACATGAATTTACTCAATATTATCCGCATCCCGGATGGGTTGAGCAAAATCCTATGGAAATATATGCTAATCAATATGCAACTCTAACGGAATGTATTGCTAAAAGCGGTATTTCACCAGATGAAATCGCGGGTATTGGTATTACCAATCAAAGAGAAACAACAATTTTATGGAATAAAGTTACAGGTAAACCTATATATAATGCTATAGTATGGCAATGCAGACGAACTGCAGATATTTGTGATACTCTTATAGATAATGGATATTCTGATTATATTCAAAACGTTACTGGACTTAAGGTAGATGCGTATTTTAGTGCTACGAAAATTAAGTGGATACTTGATAATATTGATGGTGCAAGAGAAATGGCTGCTAGAGGTGAGCTGTTATTTGGCACAGTAGATACATGGCTTATTTGGAAATTAACTGAAGGAAGAATACATGTTACAGATGTTACAAATGCATCAAGAACAATGCTTTTTGACATTGAAAGAGGCGTTTGGGATGATGCCTTGCTTCGAATACTTGATATTCCAAAATCAATTCTGCCTAAAGTATGTTCAAGCAGTGAAATATACGGCAATGTCGAAATTATGGGAGCATCAATTCCCATTTGTGGAATTGCAGGTGACCAACAGGCTGCTCTTTTTGGTCAATGTTGCTTTGAAAATGGCGAAGCCAAAAATACTTATGGAACAGGTTGTTTCCTTCTTGCACATACTGGTAATAAAAGAATAAGTTCTAAGAACGGTCTTATAACAACTATAGCTGCAACTGAACAAGGCAGACCAATTGAATATGCTCTTGAGGGATCGGTTTTTGTTGGAGGTGCGGTTATACAGTGGCTTAGAGATGAGTTAAGGGTGATTAATTCTTCAAAAGATAGTGAGGATTTTGCACTTAAGGTTGAGGATAGTGCGGGTGTATATTTTGTCCCTGCATTTGCTGGCCTAGGCGCACCATATTGGGATATGCACGCAAGAGGAAGTATAACTGGTCTTACGAGAGGTGCGAATGTATATCATATTATTAGAGCTGCGTTAGAATCAATTGCATATCAGTCAAATGATGTTTTGTCTGCTATGGAAGCTGATACAAAAATTAAACTTTCCTCACTCAAGGTTGATGGTGGAGCTTCTGCAAACAATTTTCTTATGCAGTTTCAAAGTGATATTTCGGACTTGAGTGTCATAAGACCTAATACTATTGAAGCCACCTCGCAAGGTGCTGCATTTCTTGCAGGTCTAGCTGTTGGATTTTTCAAAGATAGAGATGAACTCAAAAATATAATTCAGAGTAAGAAAATTTTCTTGCCTTCTATAGATAATACAAAGCGTTACTCACTAATTAAAGGTTGGCAAAAAGCTATAGATAATTGCAAAAAGCAAAATTGAGGTAAATATGCAATACGAAATTATAGAAAAAAAAGTTCTTTCCTCAAATGGGAAGAATATGTTGGCAGGAATAGTCTACATTCCACAGGGTAAGATCAAGGGATATTTTCATATAGTTCACGGTATGACAGAATATATAGGAAGATATGATAGATTTATGAGAATTCTTGCTGAAAACGGGTACATTGCATTCGGATATGATCATCTTGGACACGGAAACACAGTTAATGATGATAGTGAGCTTGGTTTTATTGCCGAGCATAACGGAGATGATCTTTTAGCCAAAGATGTTAAAGCTTTTTTTGATGCTATGCGATCTGAATATGGTGATCTTCCCTACTATCTTATGGGTCACAGTATGGGGTCATTTGTTGTTAGAATGGCTGTACAGAATTACGTTACACCTGATAAGCTTATTATAATGGGTACTGGTGGACCTAAGGGTATCGTTGTATTGGGTCTTTATCTTTCACAATTTATTCAACAAATCAGAGGACCAAGGCACTATTCAAAGATAGTAAAATTCTTTGCTTTTGGATCCTATAATGCGCGTTGTCCTAAATCTGAGGGCCCACATGCTTGGCTTACAAATGATCCTGAAGTCCGAGAAAAATATCATAATGATAAATTTTGTACCTTCGAATTAACGATTTCAATAATGCATGATATTATTTCATTAACGTATAAAGCCAATCGTATGGAGTGGTTTTCAAGCGTTGCTCCCAAGATGCCAATATTAATAGTTTCTGGCAAGGACGATGTAGTTGGAGATTATAGTAAGGGTGTAATTACCGTAAGAGATAATTTAGTAAAATTTGGGGCAGACGTCACAATGAAGCTCTATGATAATAACCGTCACGAGCTTTTGAACGATAACGCTCGAGAAGAGGTTACAGCTGATATTCTTAAATTTATTGAATAATTGATGATCCCGCAGTATATTCTGCGGGATTTTATTGATATGTGAAAAAATTTCGCAAAAAAATTACAAAACTGTTTACGAAAACATAAAAATATGATATAATACAAATAAATTATATGAGGAGATTTAATTATGGAAAATAAATTGCTTACTTTACTTGAAAATGATGCCACACTTACTCCTGATCAGCTTTCTAAAATGTTAGAAAAGGAAAGTGGCGATATTAAAAAGATGATTCTTGATTATGAAAAAGAAGGGGTTATTCTTGGTTATAAAACTCTAATTGACTGGGATAAAACGTCACGAGAATACGTTACTGCTATCATAGAGGTTAAAACTACGCCTCAGCCCGAACGTGGCTTTGATAGAATAGCAGAAAAAATATACAATTATCCTGAAGTTGAGAGTCTTTATCTTATATCCGGTGGGTTTGACTTTGCTATCGTAATTCAGTCAAGAACATTACGTGAGGTTGCTTTATTCGTTGCAGAAAAATTATCCCCCATCTCACATATACAGAGTACATCAACTCATTTTGTGTTGAGAAGATATAAGGATAAGGGAGTTATCTATGGAGCGGCGCCTGAAATTGATGAAAGAGAGATTTTTGGCGAATGATCGATTATGGTAAAGTTTTACCTCAAAAAATTATTGATATCCCAAAATCAGGTATAAGAAAATATTTTGATATGATTACCCCCGATATGAAGGATGTTATCTCTCTTACCGTTGGACAACCTGATTTTGTGACTCCCTGGCATATACGAGAGGCTGGTATTCATAGTCTTGAAACTGGCAAGACCTTTTATACCGCTAATGCGGGGCTTGAGGAACTTCGCAGAGAGATTAATCTTTATATGATGCGTAGATTTGCGCTTGAATATAATCCCAAATCGGAAATCATAGTTACCGTTGGCGGTTCTGAAGCTATCGATATTGCTATGCGTGCTACGCTTGATTTTGGCGATGAGGTGATTATACCAACTCCATCCTTTGTTTGCTACGAGCCACTTACACGAATGGTTGGAGCAAAACCCATTGTTTTGGAAACTTTTTTTGAGGACGAATTTAAGATTAATCCTGAAAAGTTAAAATCCTTGATAACCGAAAAAACAAAAATGATAATTCTTCCCTTTCCTAATAATCCTACTGGCGCGATTATGACTAAAGAGGAGCTTGAAGAAATAGCAGATATTATCAGAGATACAAATATAGTTATTCTTTCGGATGAAATTTATGCAGAAATGACCTATGGTACAAAGCATTGTTCGATTGCAACTATAGAAGGCATGAGAGAGCGTACTATAGTTGTTAATGGTTTTTCAAAGGCATATGCAATGACAGGATGGAGACTTGGATGGGTTTGTGCCCCCGCACAAATTACTGAACAAATGCTTAAAATTCATCAATATGAAATAATGTCAAGCCCCACAACTTCACAATTTGCGGCAATTTCTGCGCTTCGCAACGGTGATGATGATATAGCATATATGACTGCGGAATATGATAGAAGAAGAACATTGATTTATAACAAATTGCTTGATATGGGAATAGAGAGCTTTGAACCTAAGGGTGCATTCTATATATTCCCTAAAATATCACAGTTCGGTCTTACTGGCGAAGAATTTTGTTCTGAATTGTTAAAGCGTTACCATGTGGCTATAGTTCCAGGTGAAGCATTTGGCAAATGTGGAGAGGGATTTGCAAGAATATCTTATGCATATTCGGTTCATCATATTTCTGAAGGACTTGATAGAATGGCACGATTTATAGATGATATTAAAAGTGGTAAAATGAAATAACGGAGATGCCGAGCATCTCCGTTATTTATTATTTATTGAATTTCTTTTTAAGTGCCTCAAAGGATTCATCACTGATGTGATGCTCTATTTTACAAGCATCATCACTTGCAACATTAGGTTCAACTCCTATAGAAATTAAAATCTCTGTAAGTGTTTTGTGTCGCTCGAAAATCTTTTGAGCAATTGCTAAGCCATCATCCGTAAGTGTCAAATATCCATTTTTGTCAACAGTAACATGTCCGCTTTTTTTGAGAATTCCAAGTGCTCTGCTTACGCTTGGCTTGGAGTAACCCATATACTCACAAACATCAATTGCACGAACGTTTTTGCCTTGTCTGGTTAATACCAATATGCTTTCTAGGTACATTTCCCCGGATTCATATAAGCTCATATACAGTTTCCTCCATTAAAGTTTTTTAATTCTGCGGACAATTGAAAGCGCATCAAGACCGAATGATTTATATATATCTTCCCCATACTTGTCAGCAAAGGTATCTTCAAGAGCAATAATATCTAGCTTTTTGTTTTGCATAATATTCTTTTGTCTTAACTTGTCATAAAGCATCATACCAAACCCACCTGCCTTAATTTCCTGTTCAAGAGTAACAATTTTTATTGATTTTTGCGGTAATACGGCAAGTATTTCTTCAACTAAAGAATTATAAGGCATAATTTTTTCGACAAGAATGATTCCAACTGATATACCTTCGTTTGCGAATATGTTTTTGGCTTTTATTGCTTCTGCAACAATACTACCGTGTGTAATAATCAAAGCATCCAAATTCTCTGAATTGGTAAAATTAGTTTTGATTCCAACTTTATCGGTATTTTCACTGAATTCGTTTACTATAGCTTCAATCTGTTCACCCTTATTATACCTTATAGCGCAAGGTGAGTCAAGTGAACTTGATTCTATTAATGCATTTTTTAAGGATTGATAGCTTACAGGAGCATAAAGAGTCATATTAGGTACTTGTGATAGCATAGCAACATCAAATATTCCGTGATGAGTAGGCCCATCTGATGCATTTAATCCTGCTCTGTCTATACAAATTCTAACAGGAAGATTTTGTAGCGCCATATCATGCAAAATGTTATCATATGAACGTTGCAAGAATGTCGAATAAACTGCAAAGTATGGTTTCATACCTTCTGCAGCAAGTCCAGACGCAAAGGTTAATGCATGTTCCTCTGCAATTCCTACGTCAAAGGTTCTTTTAGGAAATTGCGAAGCAAAAGGAACAAGTCCAGTACCGTCTAGCATGGAAGCTGTGATAGCGCAGATTTTATCATCTTTTTTAGCCATTTCAGTAAGATATATACCGAATTCTTCAGAAAAAGTAGTATCTTGGTGTTTAGAATTCTTAGGTGAAATACCGTGATATTTACCTGGGTTTTCTTCTGCGGGGGAATATCCTTTTCCCTTAATAGTAGTTATATGAACTATCGCACTTTCCTTGCAGGATCTTGCAACTCTAAGTGCATCTTCAAGCTGTTTTTCGTTGTGTCCGTCAATTGGACCAACATAGAACAAACCAAGATTTTCAAAGTAATTAGAGCCATAAAAGATATCTTTAATGCGCTTTTTTGTATTTCGCAATAATTTAAATAGGGGTTTACCTACCAACGGTATTTTTGTAAGAATGTTTTTAACGAGATTTTTTGTGTCTATATAACCGGATTGAAGTCGGAGCTTTGTGAGCACTTTTGCAAAGCTTCCGATGTTTTTGGAAATTGACATTTCATTTTCATTCAAAATTATGATAAGCTTTAGGTCCTTTTCGCAGTTGTTTAGGGCTTCGTGTACCATTCCACCTGTGAAAGCACCATCACCTAGTACTACGACTGTTGTAGCATCATTTTTAAGTAATTTGTCTGCTTGGGCAAATCCAAGGCCGGCAGAAATAGAGGTTGAACTGTGACCTGCGCCAAAGCAATCTGAGTCACTTTCACTCCTTTTAGTAAATCCGCTTAATCCACCGCCTTGACGTAAAGTGTCAAATTTATCTTTTCTACCTGTAATTATTTTATGAACGTAACTTTGGTGACCAACATCGAATATAAGGTGATCTTTTGGAATATCAAAAACTCTATGAATTGCAAGAGTTAGTTCAACAATACCTAAGTTGGAAGCAAGGTGACCGCCGTTTTGCTCTACTTTTTCAACCAAAAAGCTTCTTATTTCACTTGCAAGAGGAGCAATTTCGTCCTCCTGCATCTTTTGTAAATCTGCAGGAGAATTTATTTTATCAAGATACTTGTAATTTGCCATATAATTCTCCTATATAAATTGATATCTATAATATTATACCATTTTTTAAAAATAATTCAATAGCAAATGGAAAAAAAAGAGCTTGGAATTTTCCAAGCTCTTAAATTTGATGTAATTATTCTGCGAGGGGCTTCATTGTTGGGAACAACAATACGTCACGGATTGACGCAGAGTCCGTAAGAAGCATTACAAGACGGTCAACGCCAAAGCCAAGACCACCTGTAGGAGCAAGTCCATATTCAAGAGCAGTTACATAGTCGTAATCAACCTCAGCATTACAGTTGGGCTCGTCTTTCTTCTTAGCAGCAACCTGCTTTTCAAATCTTTCCTTTTGATCGATAGGATCATTAAGTTCACTAAATGCATTGCCGAACTCTGTTGCATTGATGAAATATTCAAATCTTTCCGTAAATGCAGGGTCATCTGCTTTTCTCTTTGCAAGAGGACTATTTTCTACGGGATAATCGTAGATAAATGTGGGCTGAATAAGGTGTTCTTCAACAAATGCATCAAAAAATTCAACAAGAACAGTTCCCTTTGTTGCGTTTTCAGGCACTTCAACGTGCTTTTCTTTAGCGCAAGCTCTTGCATCTTCATCTGACTTCCAATCGTAGTAGTCAACCCCAGCATACTTTTTAACTGCTTCAACCATAGTGAGTCGTTCCCACTTAGACATATCAATTTCCTTACCCTGATATGTTATAAGGGTTGAACCACAAACCTTTTCTGCAAGCATTTTGTAGAGTTCTTCGACAAGATTCATCATACCCTTATAATCGGTAAATGCCTGATAAAGCTCGATTGATGTAAACTCAGGGTTGTGCTTAGTATCCATGCCCTCGTTTCTAAAGATACGTCCTACCTCGTAAACCTTATCCATACCGCCAACAATTAGACGCTTCAAGTAAAGCTCGGTTTCTATACGAAGATACATATCCATGTCAAGAGTATTGTGGTGAGTCTTAAATGGACGTGCAGACGCACCAATTTCAAGAGGAACAAGAATAGGTGTATCAACCTCAAGGAAGCCCTTACCGTCAAGATATTCTCTAATATACTTAAGAATAAGACTACGCTTCACAAAGGTATCCTTAACTTCGGGATTCATAATAAGGTCAACATATCTCTGTCTGTATCTAAGGTCGGTATCGCGAAGACCGTGGAATTTTTCAGGAAGAGGAAGTAAGCTCTTTGCAAGAAGTTCAATGGAATAAACGTGAACAGAAATTTCACCGCGTCTTGTGCGGAATGCCTTACCGCTAACACCTACGATGTCACCGATATCCCATTTCTTATACTGTTCGAATGCTTCTTCGCCTATATCGTTGATACGAATATAGCACTGAATTCTGCCCTTGCCATCCATAACGTCAATGAAATTTGCCTTACCCATATCGCGGCGGCTCATAATTCTTCCGGCTATCTTAACGTCCTTATCCTCGTATTGTTCAAAATTATCTTTAATATCAACACTATATGTGTCAAAATCATATTTTACCTTTTGGAAAGGATCGTTACCAGTTTCCTTGAGTGCTGTGAGTTTATCTCGTCTAATTTGAAGTATGGAGTTTAATTCCTTTTCTTCGTCAACAAGGAGTTCTTCGTTAATGTTATTAATGTCTGTCATACTGACCTCCAATTATTTTCTGCTTACTTCAAGGACCTTCAAAGTTATAACACCGGAAGGAGTATCAACGTTAACCTCAGCACCTGCACTTTTACCCATAAGGGCATGACCGATGGGGGACTGATCAGAAATTTTTCCACTTATTGGGTCAACCTCATTTGAACCCACAATGCTATATTCAACTTCCTCGTCAAATTCCTTGTCATAAACTTTAACTGTGGAACCGATACTTATAACACTAGAGTCAATTTTAGTTTCATCAATGATGAGAGCATTATCAATAAGTGCTTGAAGTTCAAGAATTCTTGCTTCGTTTTGTGCCTGTTCATTTCTTGCAGCATCATATTCAGAGTTTTCAGAAAGGTCACCGAATGAACGTGCAGTAGCAATAGCCTCTTTGATTTCCTCACGTTTTACTGTTTGACGTTCCTTAAGCTCTGCTTGAAGGGCTTCAAAGCCCTCTTTTGTGTATAACATCTGTTTAGCCTTTGCCATAATATATCTCCTATTCAATATTAATCAATTAAAAGTGAAACAGCTTTTTGAAGCTGATTATCAATTTCTTCTGTAAGTTTATAAAAATGTGTTTCTGCGGCTTTGCCTTCAAGCTCAACGTTGTAATTAGGCTCAATACCTATTCCACCGTCATATCCTTCACCGCAAGGTGGGAAATAAAGTTTTGTAGTAAGTCTAAGGCCACCATAATACTCTGAGCCATATGCACTCAAGTCGACAATGCTTTGAACACTTCCCTTGCCATAAGTTTTTGTACCAACTATTTGAGCAAGTCCATGGTCACGAAGGTTAGCTGTAAAGAGTTCGGCAGCACTTGCAGAATTTTCATTTGCAAGCACAACAAACTCATACCCCTTGTATTTACCTATATCAGAGTTAGTTACATTGCATGTAGAATAACCTGAAGAAACAGAATAATTTACAGTTTTTACCTTTGTAGTTTCAACCTTACCGCTCGAATCTTTGGTTGTAAGAATTACATCGTCTTTTTCAAGCAATGTGCTTACAACTGCAACTAGTGATGCAAGATCTCCGCCTGGATTATTTCTTACGTCAAAAACAAACTTATTGCAACCTTGTGCAACGAGCTTATCCATACATTCTTTGAACTGAACTGGGGTAGTTAAATCAAACTGACTTATAGAAACAATGCCAATGCTACTGTCTTTTATTGAAGTCTTGCAAGTAACAGAAACGGTTTTAACCTTTGCTCTTTGAATTTCCATTTCGATTTCTTTGCCGTCTCTGTTAACGGTGAATTTAGCATAAGTTCCCTCAGGTCCCTTAAGATTTGCAACCGCATATTGGAAAGCATCGTAGCAAGCCACATTATTCAATTCTTCTTCTGTATAAGTTGGGTAAATTTCCTTAGCTTTAGCAATATTTTCAGCAACTACGTCAGCAAGAGCAATTTTTTCTCCGTCAATATAGATGTGTGTAACCTTGTCACCGATCTGAAGATAACTGAGCGCGGGTGAATCGGGCATAATAAGAACAATTTCCATAAAGTACTCTTTATAGTCAAATATTACTTGAACACCGATACCGTAAAGGTCTCCATTGTTTTCGGTGAATAATGCTTCAAGCTCTTCTGGAGTATAGAAAACGGCATATTTATCCCCGGTTGCTTCTACATAGGCTCGAATAGCGGCAAGCATTGCCGTTTCATAATCAATATCAAAAATTGAGAAATTATTAAAGAAATAATCAACAAGCCAGAAAGTGTTAGAATAATCGAGAGGATCTCTTTCAGGTTCGTCAGGTGTTGATATGTTATTATCATCATTTTTTGAAGAACTTGATGAGCTGCTTGTTGAATTCATTGATGTCCAAAAATTGCATGCAGTAACTGATAAAGTTAAAACAAGGATGAGAATTAAAGCAATTAAACCAACTAATAATTTTTTATTCATAATATTCTCCCTTCTCTCGCAATGCGAGCATTAACCGACTTAAGCGAAACGGTATTCCGTTTCGCTTAAGATAAGTACAATTAATATTTTGCAGAAATGGACTTGAGGTATTTTTGAACCATAAGAGCAACCTTGAAAGTGATTGCGTGTTCAAATTCTCGCAAATCAAGACCGGTTAATTTGCGGATTTTTTCAAGTCTATAAACAAGGGTATTTCTGTGTACAAAAAGCTTTCTGGAAGTTTCGGAAACATTAAGGTTATTTTCAAAGAAGCATTGAATGGTCATAAGTGTTTCCTTATCAAGAGAGTCAAGACTTCCTTTTTTGAATACTTCGGAAAGGAACATTTCGCACATAGTAGTGGGAAGCTGATAAATAAGTCTTCCAATACCAAGATTTTCATAGCTGATAATGTTCTTTTCAGTTTCGAAAACTTTTCCAACGTCAAGTGCAACCTGAGCTTCTTTATATGCTCTTGCAAGATCTTTGATGTTATCGACAACGGTTGAAATACCGATAGCAACCTTAGCATAATAGTCATTGTTAAGGGTATTAATAATGTTGTTTGCCATCTTTTCAATTTCACGACGTTCCGTTCCGGGTTTAATATCCTTAACGAGAACAACGTCCTGTTCTCCAACACTGATAACATAGTCTTTAGACTTGTCTGGGAACATAGTTTGAAGCATTTCAAAAGGCATCATATCTGTTCTTCCATAGAACTTAATAAGGAATACAATGCGAACCTCTTCTGTGTTGAAATGCAATTCCTTACTCTTGATATATATGTCACTTGGGAGTATATTATCAAGAATAATATTTTTGATGAAAGACCCCTTATCATATTTTTCGTCATAAAGGTTCTTAATATTTGTAAGAGAAACCACTAAAATTTTGGCAAATTTTTCAGCCATTTTATCTTCGCCCTCAACAAATACGAAGTATTCGGATCTGTTGCCTGAAGTGATGGGACAATATGTGTTGCCAAGGTATGTGAACATTTTTGGGGAGTATGAAATCTCTTCCGAAATGCCCTGTCTTACCTCACCGATTTTTACAAGCTCGGAGCAAGCAACAACAACACCGTTTTCATCAACAACACCAATAACGCGGTCAACCGCATCTTTCATTTGATGAACAACGCCCTGAAATAATCTGTTAGACATAAGTAAACCTCACATATTTAGTCTTAAATGTTTTTTGTACATACTATACTATATAATACTACATTTTTTGTTATTTTTCAATAGGTTTTTAGATATTTTTTCTAATTTTTTGAATTTTTTTTGTGCATTTTTAGACCAATATAGTAAAATATAGCAAATTAATTCAATTCAAACTCATAAACTATACAAGCAAGTGACATAATTGCTGCAGTTTCGGCGCGGAGTATCCTTTTTCCAAGCCCGATTTTAACAAAACCGCATTTCTCTGCTTCAGTTACTTCGGCGGGAGAAAATCCACCTTCACTACCTATTATTATAGATATGTCCTTAATATTTTTTTCTGAACGTAGTTTTTTTAGAGCGTTTGCCATTGGTAAAGTTCCCTCTCCTTCATAGCAAAACAAAACAATGTCGGATTGTGATGCACTTTTAAGCATATTGTTAAATGATATACTTGGGTTTACTTTGGGAATGATTCCTCTTCCGCATTGCTTTGCAGCTTCAAGAGCAATTTTGTTTCTGCGATCGCTCTTTTTAGCTTCAGCATCACCTTTGATTTTTACAACACAATTAGTGCTTTCGAACGGTATAATATCATAAACACCGCATTCAACCGATTTTTGAATTATCAAATCCAACTTATCACCCTTGGGCAATGCCTGATATAAATGAACCTTGATTTCCGATTCAGCCTTAGAAAGATATTTATTTAATATTTTGGCATTTACCGTGTTATCTGTAAAAGCTTCAAGAACGCAATCATAATCATAACCCTGCATATCAGAAACTGTAATTTTTTCACCGGGAGCCATTCTTAATGACCTTGAAATATGGTGAGCATTTTCACCGATTATTAAAATTGTGTCTTCGGTAATTTGAGTTTTATCAACGAAAAATTTTGGCATTATAACTCCTTTTGTGCAAAAATTTGCACACTTATTTACATTATATATATTATACAATAAACACGTGGATTTGTAAAGGGGGAAAAAAGAAAGAGACAAAAAATTGTCTCTTTCAAATATTTAAAATGCTTGTTTATTTAACCTCAACTTCGAGATCTGCTTGATTCTTAGGTGTTGCCTTAATAACTTCAACAGCACTCTTTGCAAGACCTGCAATACCCTGAATTTCGGAAGGAATAATGATTGTATTGGACTCACCCTTAGCTGCTTCAACAAAGGATTCAAGACTCTTAATAGTGAGAGTTTCGTGAGTTGCTTCTGCTGCATTAAACAACTTAAGACCTTCTGCCTTTGCTTGTTCGCGCAAAATGATAGCTTCCGCGTCACCTTCACCTTCACAAATTAAAGCTTCTCTGCGACCTTCAGCTTCGAGAATTTCTTTTTGCTTCTGAGCTTCAGCCTTGAGGATGGTTGCCTGCTTTTCACCTTCAGCTGTAAGGATAGCAGCTTTTCTTGTACCTTCTGCCTCGATAACCTTTGCTCTACGGTCACGTTCAGCTCTCATCTGAGCTTCCATAGCCTTAAGAATGCCATCGGGAGGAATAATATCCTTAATTTCAACACGTGTAATTCTTACACCCCAAGCATCTGCTGCTTCGTCGAGCATAACTCTCATTTTAGCATTAACAGTATCTCTTGAAGTAAGAGCTGCATCAAGTTCAAGTTCACCAAAGAGGTTACGAAGAGCTGTTACTGTGAGATGATTGATCGCTTTAAGAGGACTGGTATGACCGTAAACGAAGAGTTTGGGGTCAGTAATCTGATAGAATACGACAATATCCACACCCATTTTTATGTTATCTCTAGTAATAACATAAATGTCAGCAGATTTACTACGATTATCCCATGATTCAGCAATGCCATAGGGGGATTTTCTAATGGAACCGTTGCCGTTTTTGAAAGTTTTGCTTTCAGGGGAGATGTAATCATTATTCTCGCGTGAAAAGTCAAATTCACCATAAGCGGAACCCATAAAACGAGCACCGCCATTATTTAGAAGAGAATTTCTGTAATCACCCTTAACTTCTAAAATCTGCTCACGCAAGTCAACCTCTGCTCTCTTTCTTTCAACGAAAGGAACCTTAACGTGCCAACCGGTGTGCCATGTTCTGGAGTAAACGCCGAGTCTTTCCATAACGTATGCCTTAGACTCAGGAACAACTCTAAGGTGACAGAGTACAATAAGAAGAATAAGCAACAAAGTTGCAATAAGTACTAATACAAAATTTACCATAATTTATTGACTCCTCCCTATCTTATTTCTCGCGAGCACAAATAAGCTTAACACCCTCGATGTATTTAACAACAACGATTGTGCCTGCTTCAACGTAATCATTTTTATCAACACAACGTGCGCTCCAAACTGCGCCCTTGTGTTTAACAAGACCTTTGCAGTGGATATTAGACATATCCTCAACAACAAGACATCTTTCACCAATAAGAGCTTGAAGGTTATTTCTACCCTTCTTGATCTTGCGGTCTGAATTCATCTTTCCGGCGATATTGTACCAAAGAATCAATACAAGACCAGGAATACAAACAACAAAAATTTCTGCAATAAATGCATAGATAGCAATGTCGCCATCAACAACGAGAGCGATAACAAGCGCAACCAAGGAAGCAAACGCCATAATAATCGCTTGGAATTTTTCATCACCAAAGATGATCATAAGAATTGCCACTACGGCAACTATAGCCCACAAGGCTACTGGTACATAAGCAAGCATATTTTTCTCCTCTACCAAGAATTTTTATAAGATTTTGAACGGTGAAAAGGCCCAAAAAACATATTTTTCCACGTTCAATATTATGTGTCATACTATAGTAACATATTTTTTGCAAGTTGTCAATAATCTTTTTCAATATTTTACACTTTTTTTTATAATTTTTCAAAATGCCTTGTTTATTTCGAATAAATATGTTACAATATATGAAATTGAGGATAAAGTCTTCTTAAAATATACTTTAAAGGGGTATTTATGAACAATAATAATGAAAAAAGCACTCGTTTATCTTCGTTTCTTGTTGAGTGGGGAGATTCAATTATTCGTGCAATGATAATAATAATTTTTATTCTCACTTTTGTTGCGCAAACTTGCACTGTTGTTGGGAATTCTATGCTTAACACATTGCACGATGGTGAAAAATTGGTTATCTCAAATTTATTCTATAAACCTAAAGAAAACGACATTATCGTTTTTCATCAAACGGGTGCATTAAATGAGCCTGTAGTTAAAAGAATTATAGCAACTGAAAATAAATGGGTTAGAATTAACTTTGATCGAGGTTTGGTTTACGTTTCAGATGACGACGTTATTGATGACTCGGATATTATTGAAGAATCAACCTACGCCTATCTCGATATCGGTTCTTATAGAATGAAAGGAATTGTAGAATATTATGTTCCCGAAGGACACGTCTTCGTTATGGGAGATAATAGAAATAATTCCACGGATAGCCGATCTGATTACATCGGATTCGTTGATGTAAAAACTATACTCGGAAAAGTAATTTTCCGTATTTATCCATACGATAATATTGGATTTGTGAATTGATTTTATACATTTAATAAGTACGCACCGCGATTATAAGGAGAAATTATGCCTTCAGAACAAATACAATGGTTTCCAGGTCATATGGCGAAAACTCGTCGTATGATTACAGAAAATTTAAAAAATGTTGACGTAGTGATAGAGATTCTTGATGCAAGAATTCCTAAAAGCTCAAGAAATCCCGAAATAGCAAATATGACTGCTCAAAAACCGACTATTTTGTTATTAAACAAAGCAACTCTTGCAGATCCCGCAATGACAAAAAAGTGGTGTGAATATTATTCCAATTCGCAAACTATTTGCATTACTACAGACTGTGTTAGCGGAATGGGGATTAATAAAATTAATGAAGCGGTTAACAAGGTACTTGCCGAAAAAATTCAACGTTATGAATCTAAAGGAATGACAGGTAGAAAGCTCAAGGCAATGATTGTGGGTATTCCTAATGTGGGAAAATCTTCACTTATTAATAAAATATGTGGAAGCAAAAAAGCCAAGGTTGAAAATCGTCCTGGAGTAACTGTTGACAAGCAATGGGTTGATACTAATGTTGGACTTCTCCTTATGGATATGCCCGGTGTTCTTTGGCCCAAATTTGACGATCGAACAATTGGGGAAAACTTGGCTCTCACAGGTGCTATCAAGGATAAAATTCTTGATATTGAATCTCTTGCCATAGTTCTCTGCTCTCGTTTGAGAAAAATGTATCCCGAAATGCTTTCAACAAGGTACAAGCTTGGTGATATGGCACAATATGAAAACCATACCGATCTTGAACTCTTCGAGTTAATAGGTAAAAAACGAGGATTTTTGATAAGTGGTGGAGAAATTGATTATGAGCGCACTGCTAATATGCTGCTTGAAGAATTTAGAAGTGCAAAAATCGGAAAAATTACTCTTGACAGGATATAGATATGTTAGAATATACAATTGAGCAAGATTTGATTGATAAAGGATATACATATGTTTGCGGAGTTGATGAGGCGGGAAGAGGTCCACTTTGCGGACCTGTAGTAGCTGCTGCTTGTATTCTTCCAATTGGATTGTATATTGAAGGTCTTAACGACTCCAAAAAGCTTAGCCCCAAAAAACGTAAAGAAGTTTTTAACAAAATAATTGAAAATTCCATTGCTTACTGTATAGCAGAAGCAAGTGTTGAAGAAATCGACGACCTTAATATTCTTGAGGCGGATATGCTTGCTATGAGAAGAGCGGTTGAAGGGTTGCAAATAAAAGCGGATTTTGCTATAATTGACGGAAATGTCAGTCGTGGCTTCCCTATTCCCACTATGACTGTAATTAAAGGTGATGCAACGAGTCCAAGCATTGCCGCTGCATCTATTCTTGCCAAAGTAACGAGAGATGAAATGTGTGAGCAAATGGATAAGGACTATCCTCAATACGGAATCGCTAAGCACAAAGGTTATGGAACGAAACAGCATATGGATGCGCTCCGTAAATTTGGACCATCCCCCATTCACAGAAAGAAATTCATAAGATTTTTGAATGAAAAATGATATGAAAACTACTACCGATATCGGCAGATATGGCGAAAATGCCGCTGCGCAATTTTTGAAAGCTAAAAAATATAAGATTCGTGAGCAAAATTATCACGCTTCTCATAACGAAATTGACATTATTGCCGAGGATAGAAAATATATTGTTTTTGTGGAGGTTAAAACGAGAACGGTTGTTGTTGATTCAACATTTGAATATGAAACACCCGCTTCCGCCGTAACCCATACCAAGCAAAAGAGAGTTCTTGCGGCAGCGCAGGCATACCTTAATTTGTACCCCACCAAAAAGACTCCAAGACTTGACGTTATTGAGGTTTATTTATCTCAAAGCGGTGAGATTTTAGAGATAAATCATATGGAAGATGCTTTTTCTAATTAATTATGAAATTATTTGATTTACATTGTGACACCGCCACCCGATTGCTTTCAGAGAGGCAAGGATTTTATGATAATTCCTTGCACATTTCTTTAAAACGCGCAGAATATTTTGAACATTATGCTCAGGTTATGGCGGTTTGGACTAATCATAAATTGAGCGATAACGATGGATATAAAAAGTTTTTTGAGGTTGTTCAAAATCTTGAAAAAGAGATTGTAATTAATAGTACGCGCGCACAAATTGTTAAAAATTCCAATGAAATGTTGTCTTCTATCAACTCTAACAAAATTCCACTTATTTTAGCAGTAGAAGATGCAAGAATTCTTGAAAATGATTTGGAAAGGTTAAGGGTTTTACACTCGTATGGTGTAAGAATTTTGACACTTAATTGGTATGGAGAAACTTGTATCGGTGGCGCTCATAATACTAATGCTGGTCTTACTGATTTTGGAATTTCAGTTGTCAAAAATTGTTTTGAGCTTGGTATTATTTCCGATATATCCCATTGCTCGTTTGAGGGAGCAAAAATGACTCTTGAATTGGCTAATGAATATAACAAACCGATTATTGCTTCGCATTCTGATTCTTATTCTATAAATCCTCACACCAGAAATCTTTGTGATGAAGATTTTAAGCAAATTATTGAGCTTAGAGGGCTTGTGGGAATTAATCTCTGCCCCGAGCATCTGTCATCGAAATTAGATGCAAATATTAGTGATATAATCAAGCATATTGAACATTATTTGTCTCTTGGCGGTGAGAATTACATAGCTATGGGCGGAGATCTTGACGGCACTAATCTTCCGTGTGGCTTTGCAGGAATTGAGGATATAGAAAAGATAGCCCAAGAAATGCAAAGATTGAACTATCCAGACAAGTTAATTAATAAGATAATGTACGAAAATGCTTTTGAGTTTTTCAAAAGAAATATTTAATGGAGAAATTTATGAGATTTCAAAGTACTAGAGATTTGAATAAAACCAAATATAATTCTGCACAAGTAATTAAGCAGGGTCTTGCTAACGATGGCGGATTGTTTGTTCCTGAGGAAATCCCATTGATTTCTGCAGAGGAAATAATTTCCTTTTGTCATATGTCATACCCTGAACTTGCCGCAACCGTGCTTGGTAAATTTTTGAGTGATTATACTTATGACGAATTGTTACAGGATTGCAAAAATGCATATAACAATGAATCATTCCTTAATGGTGCTTGCCCTCTTGTTAATGTGGAAGATAATACCTATGCTCTTGAGCTTTGGCACGGACCTACCTGCGCTTTTAAAGATATGGCGCTTCAAATAATGCCCAAGCTTCTTTCACGTGCGCTTGTAAAAACAGGGGAAAGTAGAACGGCATTGGTTTTGGTCGCAACATCAGGTGATACAGGCAAAGCCGCACTTGAAGGATATAAAGACGTTGAGCAAATTAAAATTTGCGTTTATTATCCTAAGAAAGGTGTTAGTACGATACAAGAATTACAAATGACTACACAAACCGGCTCCAACGTAAACGTTTGTGCGGTTGAAGGTAACTTCGACGATATTCAAACCGGCGTAAAGCACATTTTCAATGATGAAAATATTGCAGAAACGTTAAATAAACAAGGATATTTTCTTTCTAGCGCCAACTCAATTAATTTTGGACGTCTCGCGCCTCAGATAGTTTACTATATTAAATCCTATTGCGATCTCATAAATCGTGACGAAATTGAATTGGGTGAAAAAATCAATATTTGCGTTCCGACCGGAAATTTTGGAAACATACTTGCTGCGTATATAGCAAAGCTTATGGGATTGCCTATAAATAAGTTGATCTGTGCATCTAATTCCAACAATATATTAACCGATTTTTTAAAGACAGGTGTATATGATAGAAATCGTGGCTTTCATCTTACAATGTCACCATCGATGGATATACTTATTTCAAGCAATCTTGAGCGACTTTTATACTTAATTTCGGATGCTAAACAAACTGGGGAATATATGAATTTGCTTAATTCTACAGGGCGCTATCAAGTCAGTGATGAAATTAAACGTAAAATTGATGAAAATTTTGTTGGATATTATGCAGATGAAAATCAAACTGCAGATACTATAGCAAAGTATTATAATTTTGAGGATTATTTAATGGATACTCATACCGCGGTTGCCTTTTATGCTCTTGAAAGCTATCGTAAAGAGACTCTTGATAATACAAAAACGGTAGTGGCTTCAACTGCAAGCCCATATAAATTTGCGCAGAGTGTTTACAATTCAATATATGGAGAAAATCCTTATGATGATTTGGAAGTGCTCGAAGAATTATCCATAACCACAGGCACAAAAATTCCTAAGCCATTATGTCAACTTGACAAAAAGAAGGTCAATTTCAGCAAAAACATTTCAGTTGATGATATGTACAATGAAGTATTAAATTTTATTAAAGAATAAGCATATCCCTCTTTGGGATATGCTTTAGAAAATCGGTTATTCTGTTCTGTTTTCAAAGGTAGTACAAAGAGTTTCTCTACTTATCTCTGCTTGATGAGGACCTACTTTAATGTGACCTGCAGTGCAATGACCTTCACCCTCGTGATATTTGCATGTGATAACATCACAGGTAATTCCTTTGATAACGTTTTTAGGAGTTCCACAACATTTTTTTTCATTGTTCATAATAATATGCTCCATTCTGCCTAATGGCTAAAATTTTGAGAGAAATCTCTCATAAACAGTATGAACACTTTTATCTAAATTTATTCAGTGAAAGGAATCAATAATGTCTTTATACGTTATTTCCGATCTTCATCTTTCCACAAACGAAACTACAAATAAATCAATGGAAAAATTCGGTACAAAGTGGAAGGATTATCACGCGAAGCTTGAAAAATATTTTCGCGCTATAATTAATGATGACGATACAGTTGTTATTCCAGGTGATATTTCTTGGGCTATGACACTCGAAGAAGCAAAATCTGATTTTAAATTTTTGGACTCCCTGCCGGGCACTAAAATAATAGGCAAAGGAAATCACGATTTTTGGTGGTCAACTGCTTCAAAAATTTATTCGTTCTTTGAAGAAAACGAAATTACAACGATAAAACTCTTGCACAATAATGCATATCTTCTTGAGGATTGCATCATTTGTGGCTCACGAGGTTGGTTTTATGATGAAAAACAACAAAAAACTGTGGGCGATGTTGATTATGAGAAAATTGTTGCACGAGAAGCGCAGCGACTTGAAATCAGTTTGAAAGAAGCTTTAGAAATAAAAAAAGCGGGAAATGATCTTCCTATTTTGGTATTTTTGCATTTCCCTCCCGTGTATGCAGATTGCGTGTGTGATAAAATTCTCGATGTGTTGAAAAAGTTTGAAATCAAAACCTGCTATTATGGACATATCCATAACAATTATAGCATTCCCCGTCAGTTCACATTTGACGGAATTACCTTTACAATGGTGGCTGCAGACTATCTAAATTTCGCCCCCATGCCAATTTTTCTTTAATTTTGGTATTTTTGCAAAAAAAACTTGACATTTTGTTGTTAATTATGTATAATCATTAATGTATGTTAAAATTCTTGGAGGAATTACAAATGAAATTAATCAAAAACGAAAAAATCGAAGGAAGCCAGGTAGAGCTTCACTTCTCTGTTGAACAGTCTGTATTTGAGGCCGCTTGCGAGCGCGCTTACAGAAAAGAAGTTGGAAAAATTAATATTCCCGGCTTTAGAAAAGGCAAAGCTCCCAGAGCTATGATTGAAAAAATGTATGGTAAGGGCTTCTTCTATGACACAGCTCTTAACGACATTCTTCCCGAAGCTTATGAAGCTGCTGTTAAGGAAGCAGGCATTGATCCTGTATCTCAGCCTGAAATTGATGTTCTTTCACTTGACGAAAACGGCGTTGTTTTCACAGCTAAAGTTTATGTTAAGCCCGATGTTAAAATCGAAGGTTACTTTGGTATCGAAGTAACAAAGGAAGTTGCTCCTGTGACTGATGAAGAAATTAATAAGGAACTTGATCTCGTTAGAGAAAGAAATAGTCGCGAGCTTGATGCTAACGATCGTCCTGCAGAGCTCGGTGACACAGCAGTTATTGACTTCGAAGGATTTGTTGACGATGTTGCTTTTGAAGGTGGCAAGGGTGAAGATTATGCTCTTAAGCTCGGTTCAGGTCAGTTTATTCCTGGTTTCGAAGAACAAATCGTTGGTCACTCCGTAGATGAGGAATTCGACGTTAACGTTACCTTCCCCATAGAATACCATGCAGAAGATCTTGCAGGTAAGGCTTCTGTGTTCAAGGTAAAGCTTCACGCACTCACTAAGGTTGAGCTCCCTGAGCTTGATGATGAATTTGCTAAAGACGTATCCGAATTCGATACACTTGATGAATATAAGGCAGATCTTAAGGCAAAAATTGAAGCAAGACACGAAGCAACTGCTCAGTCTGCAGTTGACGGTCAAATTATGGATGCTCTTATTGAAAAGCTTGAAGCAGAAATTCCTGAAGCTATGTTTGAAAACGAAGCAGAAAACTTTGTTCGCGATTATGATAATCAGCTTAGAATGCAGGGACTTGATCTTCAAACATACTTCCAGTATACAGGTATGACACTTGAAACTCTTCGCGCACAGTTCCGTCCTCAAGCAGAAAAGCAGGTTAAGGCAAGACTTGCACTCGAAAAGATTGCAGAGCTTGAAAACCTCAATGCTTCCGAAGACGACATCAATGCGGAATATGCAAGAATTGCTGAAGCATACGGTATCGACGTTGAACAGGTTAAGGCATCTATCGACTCCGAGTTCATAGCAGCTGATATGAGAGTTAAGCTTGCTCTTGACGCGGTTAAGGAAAAGTCCGTTGTTAAAGCTCCCAAAAAGAAAACAACAAGAAAGGCAGCTCCCAAGACTGAAGAAGCAGAAGGCGAAGAAAAGCCTGTAAAGAAGACAAGAAAAACAACAAAGAAAGCTACTGAAGAAGCAGAAGCTTAATCCCCTTAAAATTTTAGGAGGTCATTACTTATGATGAATAATTCACTCGTCCCAATGGTTGTTGAACAAACAGGTAGAGGCGAAAGATCCTATGATATTTTTTCTAGATTGCTTAATGACCGTATTATATTTCTCTCCGATGAGGTAAATGATGCCACAGCTTCCCTTGTGGTTGCTCAGCTTCTCTACCTCGAGGCACAGGATCCCGATAAGGATATTTCCTTTTATATCAATTCACCAGGTGGCTCAGTTACTGCGGGCATGGCAATTTATGATACGATGAACTTCATTAAATGCGATGTTTCAACCGTTTGTATTGGTATGGCTGCAAGTATGGGTGCGTTTCTTCTCTCAGCAGGAACTAAAGGTAAACGATTTGCTCTTCCTAATAGTGAGATCATGATTCATCAACCTCTTGGTGGCGCTAAGGGTCAGGCGACTGACATTAAAATTCAAGCAGAGCTTATTCTTCGAACACGTGATAGACTCAACGCAATACTTGCTAAGAATACAGGTAAAACTATTGAAGAAATCGCGCGTGATACCGAAAGAGATAATTATATGACCGCAGATCAAGCTCTCGAATACGGTCTTATTGATAAGGTTATTGATAAGCACGCTTAATTGAAAGGTAAATATTATGGCTGAAAATAAAAAGGCCGACGGAAACGGCAATACCCCAAAAAGGTATTGCCATTTCTGCGGAAGAAATGAAAATCAAGTTGAATTTTTAATACCATCTCCTACGGGAGCATATATTTGTGATTATTGTGTACTTGCCTGCTCTGATATTTTAGATGAAGCATTTGCAGATTTTTCTTCAAATACCGATTCATTAAAGTTTGACGAGCTTCCTAAACCCATGGATATCAAGAAAACTCTTGACGAGTACGTTATCGGCCAGGATGATGCAAAAATTGCGCTTTCCGTTGCGGTATATAATCACTATAAAAGAATACTTTCTAAAGCCGAAAAAAAGGATGAGAAAGAAATTGACGGTGTTGAGCTCCAAAAGTCAAATGTTCTTTTAATTGGTCCAACGGGTGTTGGTAAAACATATCTTGCACAAACACTTGCTAAAACTCTTCAAGTGCCCTTTGCTATTGCAGATGCCACCACATTGACTGAAGCGGGCTATGTTGGTGAGGATGTAGAGAATATTCTTCTTCGTCTTATACAAGCCGCAGATTACGATGTTGAACGTGCAGAAAAAGGTATTATTTATATTGACGAAATTGACAAAATTTCAAGAAAAAGTGAAAATCGTTCCATCACCCGTGATGTTTCCGGTGAAGGTGTACAACAAGCGCTTTTGAAAATTCTTGAGGGTACCGTTGCTAATGTTCCTCCTCAGGGTGGACGTAAGCATCCCAATCAAGAATTTATCCAAATCAATACCTCCAATATCCTATTTATTTGTGGAGGAGCATTTGACGGACTAGAGCAGATTATTGAAAAACGCAAGGGTAATAATGTTATTGGATTTGGTGGCGAAGTTAAGAAAAAGAACGAAAAGAAAAAGGACGGCATCTACAAAGATGTAACATCTCACGACATAGTTAAGTATGGACTTATTCCAGAGCTTACTGGTCGTATTCCCGTTATTGTTGCTCTTTCTGAACTTGATAAAACAGCACTTACAAGAATTATCAAAGAGCCCAAAAATTCTCTCTTGAAGCAATATATCAAACTGTTCGGTATTGATAACGTTGAAATTGAATTTGAAGATGAAGCAATAGGCGCTATTGCTGAACTTGCTATTGAACAAAATACCGGTGCGCGTGGACTTCGCTCCATTATGGAGGGATTCCTCATGCCACTTATGTATTCCATACCATCTCGCAATGATATTCAAAAGATTATCATTACTCGTGACACGGTTATTAATAAAGCTGAACCTAAATATGTATTAAAATAATAAAACGGCTGTTGCTTTCGCAACAGCCATTTTTATTAGCAATGACAACCCTTGTCTGAATGTTTATTTGGTGTGGGGGCAGGTACACTTCCCGTTGTAAATTCATGCATAGGAAAAGCCATACTTCTAAATATATCGCAGGGATTCTCGTCTGTGTGTGATAAGCATTCCTTGTCAGGCACGGTATATTCGGTAGCCTGAATTAAATACTGTGCAGGACGAACAATCCTCAATACTGAGAATATACCTACAGACACAACCAAAAACCTTTTACCATCATCACAAAGAGTACCGTTTATATTTCTTGTTACACCATCCGGAATATCACCGCAAGAACAACAGCAGAAGCAATGATGATCGTGATGCTTCTCAATTATTTTAGCACCGAGTATGATTGGGTCAACAACTTCAGCTACAGCAGTTGGTATGTTGCCCTCAGCACAACAAAGATCCGTTGACAATTCGCAGAAGCCTGACGTACCATTGCTTTTGAACACGTTAAGATTACTCTCACCACCGAAGAGGACAACCGTTTTATCAATTACTGCGACACCGTCGAACTCCTGAATTCTACCGGGTGCCAAGCATGCTTCAAAGGAAATTTTAATGTAAAGACGCATATTTACGGAATAAAAACCGCGGTTAAACGCTATTGGGTCAACCGTGATATTGCTCCATGTGATGCAAGAGCTTTTGACTCTGATGTTGCCTGTTCTTTCAATAATTTCGTTCCCGTAATTTGTAAGAAAAACTTGAACATTTTCATAGCAATCTCTGTCCCTGCACGAATCAAGAACATGATTTGCCTCTATGCAAATGGTTTCTCTTGTACCACCAAGGCCAGAGCAAGGAAATCTATTATCCGACATAATATATACCCTCCAAAAAAAGTGTTAAGGAAGAAAAAACTCTTTCTTCTTTAACATATTATGCAAAATAATAACATATGACAATTAAATAACTTAAAATTGCTTTCGCATTCGTTCAAGAGCCGCTTTTTCGAGTCGAGATACTTGAGCTTGGGATATTCCGATTTCTTGCGCAATTTCCATTTGCGTTTTATTTTTGTAAAATCTCATATTGATGATTGAGCGTTCGCGTTCATTTAAAACCTTAAGTGCATCCGCAAGAGCAATATTTTCAAGCCACATTTCATCACGTGAGTTTAAATCGCTCAACTGATCAATCACATATATAGAATCTCCATTATCAGTATATACCGGTTCGTAAAGAGATATAGGGGCAACTATTGCCTCCATTGCATATACAACAGCCTCCTTTTCTTGTCCTAACTTTTCTGCTATTTGTTCTATTGTTGGTTCGTTAAAATTGTTCCGTGTCAACTCTTCTCTTGCAGTTAAAGCTTGATAAGCAAGATCTCTTACTGACCTGCTTATTCTAATACTGTTGTTATCTCTTAAATATCTTCTTATTTCACCGATTATCATAGGAACTGCATAAGTTGAAAACTTAACATCGAGTTCAATATTGAAATTATCAACCGCTTTAATCAGTCCTACGCAACCAACCTGAAATAAATCGTCAAGATTTTCATTTCTATTGGTAAATCTCTGAATTACGCTTAAAACAAGACGTAGATTTCCGTATATTAACTCATCTCTTGCATTGAAATCCCCGTTCTTTGATTTTATCAACAATTCTCTTTTTTTATCGTCACTCAAAACTGATAATTTTGAGGTGTTTACTCCGCATATTTCAACTTTATTGTAATACATAAACTTCTCCATATAATCTTATATTATATGAAAAGTATTGACTTTGATAAGGTTAAATTATTCAAATTTGGCAGGTGCAAAATATGGAAAAAACAGCCGATAAAATCGGCTGTTTTGTTTATAGTATTAATCAATATCTTCAATTATTTTTTCAGGTGGATTTTCAAGAACTGATGGATTTTCAAAAAGCTTTTTAACCATTTTGAATGCTGATGCAAAATAATAACCATCGCAAATTCTTTCATCGGTTGTTACCTTCATTTCGATATAGCGGTATTTTTTAACATTACCTTCATCATCCATCTTAACACCGTGCTGCTTTGCGCCATATGCCACAAAAACAGGCAAATTACCAAAGTCATAGATATGGTGATAAATTGGACGAATACCGAGTGAACCCATAGATGTGATAATTAATGAGCCGTGGAAGGGGCTTAAATCAAGAATAAATTTAGGCAACCAACCATGGTAATCTAACCAGTTCAATAATTTAACGAAGAAACGAACCAGCCATCCTGGAATATGTCGCAAAAATTTAGCCATTTTTTCGGTGTTATTTGCCTCTGCCTCACCCTTGTTTTCCTCAACTACTTTATTGAATTTATCATATACATCATAAACGGTGTCTGTGGGCTCGAATTTAACCTTGATGCAGGTTTCTTCACCGTCAAGAGCCATTTTTTTCTTTATGGTCATCAAAACTTCAATATCGTTTCGAGCATAGATTTTTTGTCCACTTACAAATCTATTAATTGCAGGACGTTGAGATACTACTCTTATGTACGCGGCAATAATAACGTGAAGAATCGAAAAATTCTTGCGTCCTTCTCTGATTTGCTCACGACAAAACTTTTCCGCTTCAGTAATATCAAGCTTTTCAGTAAAGAAGTTTTGAGAATCACTTCGTCTAGTCATAATATAAGGCATAATCTTAAACATTGGATCGATAGTGCGTAGTTTTCTGCCCTCTTTTCTATCTCCCCATCTGCGTTTTCTTTTTGTGTTAGACATGTTTTTACTCCATTCTCAATTCAGTAAATATTCATAAAAAGTGAATAATATACATATATAATTCACACTAGCATTTAATGTTTTTATTATAAATGAAATTTGTTGATTTGTCAACACTCTTTGATGAACATTGTTAAAATTGAACAAATTTAGTCGTTTTCTGTTATTGTTTTAAAAATATTTTTGGTTATAAAGTCAATGTTTTTATTAAATGCAACCGTATCCTTTGATGTATGAATATTCGGCGTATATAAAAGTCCGTTTTTGCCTTTTTTACAAGCCACACAAGCAACTCCCTTTGGAAAATTTTTGTGATCGGAATTAGAATCGGCTTCCTTGTGAGTTAAGAATTCTACATTAAATCCATCTTCCTGAACAAATATTCTCTTTAGATTATTGTATTCAGTTGAATCTACAGCATCCTTTTGAGCTATGAAAACCACATTATCTCCGTTACCAACGCAATCAAAATTGATTAGAAACTTGTCTTTCATTTGCTCTTTGTGATCGTTATAGTATGCCTTTGATCCCTTTTTCCCTTTTTCTTCGTTGTCAAACAGAATGAATGCAAAATTATTCAATTCTTCCTTTGAAAGACTATCAATTATACTCAAAACTGTGGCTACACCAGATGTGTTGTCATTATAGTTGTTTTTATTCTTAAAAGCTCGCATAATGCCAAAAAACAAGCCGTAATATGCGAATAAAAATGATAACAAATATACTTTAGTATCATTAAAAATCAATGTTCCTACAACAAAAGCAAAAGCAAAAGAAACAACAAGCAAAAATATAACGGGTACGAATTGATAAGCATAAAACAAAGCTCTGCTTTTGGGCATCATTATATTGGGAAATATTGAGCGTGCGGGCGTGTCATAATGCGCGGTAAAAATAGCGTTAGCACTTTCAGGATTACCAATAATTATGTTATCATTCTTTCCGTCCTTCGTTCGCTCGACTCTTGCCTCAATTCCCTTTTTGGCTAGTGAATTGACTATGTATTTTCTGAAATTCTCTTTTTCTCCCGTGCTTTTTCGCATAGGATAGTTTTTGTTTAAGTAGTCTAAATGTGTCATGGTTTACATCCTAATATTAAAGCATAATTAACTATACCAAAATGTCACATTGGATTTGCTGATTTCTTCCATAGAAACCAACGAATATCTAGTTGTTTCATATTCACATAGCCAATACTTGCGTTGTTTATCAACATATTTTTGTACAGGTATATACAAATGCTTTCCGTCCTTCGAATAACTTCCATATGTATCAATTGATTCAAAAGAACGTGGAAGAGTTACCTTCAATTTTTGTTTAAAATCTTCTAATGAAACTATATAAAAATGTTTACCGTTTTCCAACGCAAACAAGTCTTTTTCATCAGGCGTAACGTCTCCTGTATATAAATAATTATATCCTTTGATTCGTGAAATAGGTGCGTCATTAATCTTATCTGATATGATTATACTTCCACCTGTAATCCGAATAATAAACTTGTCAGTTGTAATTGTAAAAAAATCCTGGCATTCAAAATCAAAATTTATAACACGTTGCCAGTTTCCCGAAGATATTTTATGTTTTATTCTGTACATACAATCCACCTTTTATTTGATTTATTGCTTTGATATTAAACAAACATTCTCAACATGCCCCGTTCTTGGGAACATATCAACGGGATCGACTTCGCCAATTGTATATCCAAGAGTTGAAAACATTTTGCAATCTCTTGCAAGTGTGTCGGGGTCACAAGAAACGTAAACTATGCGTTTTATATCACGTTTTGAAAGGAATTCTATAACCTCAGGGGTGCAGCCCTTTCTCGGTGGATCAAGGATTACAACGTCGGGATTAAGTGCTCCGTGCTGCGCTTCAACAGATGCAAACATACTCTCAATATCCTTCGCATCTCCAGCGTAGAATTTTGCATTTTCAAATCCGTTGATTTGAGCATTAATTTTGGCACATTCAACTGCACCCTCAACTATTTCAACACCAACTAACTCTTTTGCAATATCGGACATTGAAAGACCGATAGTACCTGTTCCGCAGTACATATCAACAAGTGAAATTTTAGCATCAAATCCTGATTTAGCCTTTTCTTTAGCAAGTCCGTAAAGGATTTCTGCTCCATCGTGATTTACCTGATAGAAGGATTCGGGAGTTATTCTAAAACGAACACCGCAAAGGATATCCTCTATATAGCTTTCACCGTAAATAACACGGTATTTTTCACCAAGTACAACGTTTGTATTTTTTTCGTTAGTGTTAATTTGAATACTTGCAATGCAATTATATTCCGTTGTAAAGAATTCAACAAATTGATTTTCTTTAGGTAATTTATCACCGTTTATAACAAGACAAAGCATAATTTGTCCTGTTTTCTCACCAATTCTCATATAGAGATGTCGAAGCAACCCTTTTCCGCTTTCTTCATCGTAAACAGAAAGATTGTTTTGGTTAGCAAAATTACAAACATCGCGCAAAATTTCACCAAAAATCTTGGGTTGAAGTGAACAGTCAAATGCAGGCACTACATTATGTGTTTTACTTGCATAAAATCCTGCGACAATTCCTTGCTTTGTCATTGCAAAGGGATATTGTGCCTTGTTTCTATATGCTTTTGTTTGGTTTGTACTATGTACGTCATTAATAACTACATTGGGCAATCCCGCCTTGATGAATGCATGCTTAACATAGTTTTTCTTAATTTCTTTTTCGTGTTCATAGGTAATATGTCGATATACACATCCCCCACAGCTTTCACTTGCATTGCAAAAGCATTCATTATCACGGAATTCAGAAGGAGTTATAATTTCTTCAAGTCGAGCAACGGCAAAATTAGTATTGACTTTAATAATTTTAGCTTTAATTTTGTCACCTGTTACTGCACCTCTTACAAAAATAACACGTCCGTCTTCGAGATGAGAAACTCCTGCACCGAGATTATTGATATCTTCAATAAGTAGTTCGACTGTGTCGTTTTTCTTGATATTAAACATAATATTCCTCGTTAGTTTCAAGGCAAATGCAAACAACGTCGTCATTTTCACTCATATCACAAGCAAGCGCGATATTGTTATTCCTCGCATTTACCTTTCCTGCTCTTCCTGCAGGTGTATGCTCGTAATCAACATAGCCAACTACCATTGTTTTATTATCAAAATATGTTTTTTCGATATCAAGATAACCATTCATAAAGTCATCTAACTCGTAGTCATAAAGGTCGGTATTTTTATCAAAATTATCAATTCCACGACAAGTCAAAACGAATTCCTTACCATTTTTGAGTGTCACCTCTTCGAATACAGGAAGGTCGGAGAGATAGTCAAGGAATCCTTCTTTGTCATCTGCATTTGCATCCTTAAAGGCTTCAAGTGTTGGTTGACCACCATTTTGACACCATTCAATCATTTCCTTAGAGAAATTAAGCGATGGTGCGCCACCTTCTCTAATTATTCTATCAAATTCAGAAAGCAAAAGATATGCTTTATAATCGTGTTCTCCAAGAACAGTATATACGTTATATTGCGCGCTTAATTCATTAACAAGCTCTATTGAATTTTCACCAAAATCAACTATATTTCCGAGAATATAAAGGATATCACTATCCTTAAGATTTATTTTTTTGATAAGCTTTTCAAACTTATCCATTCTTCCGTAAAGGTTTGATGCAACAAAGGTCATAGTTTTCTCCTTTTATATATGATTAATAATATTTGTTTCAAAGAAATCGCATTTGATTGTATTATTTGATTCAAGAACAAATTTAGCAAGATTTTTGAGTGCAGGATATTCAGTAAAATAATGTCCTGCTTCTATAAGATTGATGCGGTAATCGTTACAATCAGTGAGATTATGATAACCGATTTCTCCGGAAAGATAAGTATCGGCACCGGCATTTTGTGCATCTCTAATGCCTCCGCCTCCGCCTCCACCAAGAACGGCAAGTCGATGAACTTTGCCTGTATGAGAAGCAAAATTAAGATGCTCACAACCAAGCTTTTCCTTAACGAGTAAAACAAACTCTTCGATAGTTATTTCTTCTTTGAGATTGCCTATTCGCATCATTTCAACACCGTCGCAAAGTACTTTTTTAACGTCAGAAAGTTCAAAAAGCTCTGCAAGAGCATCGTTAACTCCACCATCAACGGTGTCAAAACGAGTATGAAATGACATAACAGAAATGTCATTTTTGATAAGTTTTATAATTCTTGAAGGAATTCCAAAATCTCCAGAAACACTCTTAATGCCTTTGAATATGAGGGGATGATGTGATACAATAATGTCATATCCGTTTTCAATTGCATAGTCAATAGCTTTAGGAGTAACATCCATACAAAATAATGCTTTTTTTACTTCCCTATTTCCGTTGGGGCAGCACATAAGTCCGTCATTATCCCAAGAGCAAGAAAGCTCTCTTGGAATTCTTTGATTCATATATTTACTAAGTTCGTAAACTGTCATTTTTACTACCTCTCTATGTAATTATTAATGTTTTCAAGTAAACCGAGTTCATAAGAAACATCTTCTCCGCCCTCACGTTTGCCTTTTATCTTTTTTTCGATTTTTATTTTGGATTGGTTTAAAAGCTCGATAAGAAGTCTATTTTTGTTTTTCAAAATATATTCACCGAAAGCATATGTAAAGGCATCGTATTCTCTAATAAAGCCATCATATTCTGCGCAAATTGTTTGATATATTTTGCCTCTATCAAGAGAAAGGCTCTCGCCAATGATTTTATAACCGTTTTTAGCAAGATATTCTCTAACCTTTTCAGGATGTGTCATAGGCTGAAGAATCAAGCGTTTATCGGAATCCTTTAGCCAATTTGCCTCGTCAACAATTTTGATAATAAGCTCTCCGCCCATGCCGAATATTGCAATATCATCAGCAAGATTGGGCTCAATTTTTGAAAGACCGTCGCATAAAACTGTCGATATTTGAGAGTTTAATCCATATTTACTTATGTTTTCATCTGCCTTTTCAAGCGGACCTTTATTAATATCAGCTGCAATTGCTATAGCAATAATGCCTTCATTTACAAGATAAATTGGTAAATATGCGTGATCTGTGCCAATATCTGCAAATTTTTTGCCTTTTCTAACGAAAGGGATTGCAGTTAATAATCTATCATTTAATTTAATTTGTTCCATAATATCTCCAAGAGCGAAAAGGGGCTATTTTCTAGCCCCTTTTAATTAGTTTCCAAGAAAAGCATTAATCTTTTCAACAAGTTTATCAGCATCTGTACCGTGAACTGCGCAAGCATCTGCGATGTTTTCACCGCGAGAAGCGGGACAACCAAGGCAATGCATACCTATTTCAAAGAAAAATTGCGCTGTTTCGGGATTAAAATCAAGAACGTCGCCGATAATGGATTCTTTTGTAACTTTCATTGTTTAAATCTCCATTCGTTTAAAATATTGATATAATTATTATATAATATTTTATAGCGTATGTCAATAAATTTTACAAAAACTCCTTCATTTTTTCTATATTTCTCTCTTCAAATGCTATAATTTCCTTAGCAAGTTTTACAGAATTGCTACATTCAGGATGTTTTTCGTAGACGCTTACCTTTTGCAAAAGATCTGTGACGTCCATTGTAGATCCCTGAACCATCATTTCTGCCATATGACTTGTAGTGCTATCTTGCATCGATTTCATTTCCATTCCAATTTTTGCGCCAAGCTTTGAAATTGGGTTGACTTCTTTGGGCTCGATCCCCTGAGAAATAAGCTGTTTTCTTGCGGCTTGAGCATATTTTTCATATTGATCAAGTTGGCTTGTCATAAATGTTTTCATATTGTCATCTTTGATTTTGGGAAGCAAATTAATGATGGATTCAGAACCCATTTTTACGTTTGAATAAATATCTTGAAGAAGCTCGGAATCCTTGATATTATTAGAGTTGTTCATATTTTTCTCCTTTTTCGTTTGGTAAAAATATTATTTGTAAATAAAAGAAAAATATGCATTGATATTGACAAATTGTTTTTAGGTGATATAATGAGTTTAAAGAGGTGATTTTATGAAAATTGATGAATTGTATATTTTTCCGCAAGATGAAAAAGCGCATTTGATTACGTATATTAGAGATAATCCTCCGGAGATGGGTAACGAGCCGAGAAGAGCTATGTTGATATGCCCCGGTGGTGGTTATCAATGGACCTCGGATCGCGAAAGTGAGCCGATTGCACTTCAATTTTTGGCTCGCGGATATAATGTTTTCGTGCTTAAATATTCAGTAGCAGAAATGGCTAAAAATCTTAATCCGTTGCGCGAAATTGAGCTTGCAATTAAGCATATTCGAGATAATGCAATCCCTTATAATATAAGGGCTGACAAGGTTTTTGTTATGGGCTTCTCGGCAGGTGGGCACGTTGCTCTTTCTAGTGGTACTTTGTTGCCTAAGGACGCTCGTCCTGACGGTATGGTTTTGTGCTATCCTGTGGTTACTGCTGCTTGTCCTACTCATATGGGGTCCCTCTATAATTTCTGCGGAACGCAAACGCCGAGTGAGGAGCAAAAACACTTGTTTTCACTTGATTTGCACGTGGATTCAGACACTCCGCCCGCGTTTATTTGGCACACGGAAAATGATGATGCAGTACCTGTTCAAAACTCGAAGAATTTGGCGGCTGCGTTGGAGAAAAACGGTGTTAAGCACGAGCTTGTTTTGTTTCCTGACGGACATCACGGACTTTCGCTTGCGACGAGTGAAACCTGCAAGGAATTGACGGAAAACGAGCCCCACCCCTGCTCTGTTTGGGTTGATTTGGCGGATAAATTCGTTAAGAAACTGTAAACAAATAATGAACAATTTTAATTAAATTGTGAACAAAGAAAAACGGCGAAAAATTCGCCGTTTTTTTGTTGTTAAAGGTTAATTATTTCATCAAATTTTCCGTATGCGGTTTGGTTATTGCCATTACCTACGGAGCATTCTGCGTTTGAATTTTTGAATGCTTCGAATACGGGGATGAAGGATTTGATATCTTCTCTACTAAACGAGAGGACGTCTTCCATGTGCTTTGCTTTTTCTTCGTAGGTATATCCTGCGAGGTAACTCATTTCGTTTTCAATTCCCTCTTGCTCTACGGATTTAGGATTTACGAAATCTGCAAGCGTACTGATGATGCAACCGAGAATTTCACCGTCGGTGAATTCATTTGTTGCGAGGTAATTTGCAATATTATCGTAAATTTCGTAAGTTTCCTGAACCTTGGGGTCACGGTAGGAATAAACGTTCATAGCTCCGCGTCTTGCAAAGCGAAGTCCTGTACCGTATGCACCGCCTACCTCACGGATATTATGCCACAAGTAGCCAAGTGAAAGAAGGTTTGAAAGAGCAAGATGCTTTCCGCTATAAGGAAGAATTTCGTTTACATCAAGTGAACGAACATTGAAGCTAATTCCTGCGGGGATTGCGTATGCCACTCTCTTTGTTTCAGGGTTAGTCAACGTTGCTCCTTCGAGTTTGGCACCGTTACAAAGTGTGAGGGTGTTCACGAGAAGTTCTTTATTACCTGTGAAACCTGTGTAGCAGAGGTTTTCATTTGCAAACACTTTTGAAAGAAGTGATTTTGCATTTTCGCATAAAGTCGCGGGGGCTCCGCTATACTCTTGAATTTTCTTGAACAATGGGTAGCCGTCCGTTAAGGTGCTATAATATCCGCTTGCAGATATGAGGGATTCGGATGTGTTGAGAGCAAGTCCTACACCGTTGCCCATGAACTGCATCTTTGTATTATTAAGCTCACGTGCAAGAACTGTTTTAGCAGTTTCTTCATCATAAATTGTTTTTGTGAGGATTTCGCTTGCCACTTCAAGTGCTTTTTCTGCGTTCTTTTCAAGACAAGCAACGCTTACTACAAGGTAGGGATCTGCCTTCTGCATTTCGGGGGAAATAGTTATTATGGAGAAATTCCACTTGCCTGCATATCGGTTGAGAAGATTTGAAAGCTCAGAGGGGGTGTGATTTTCAGTTGCGAAATCACTCAATGAACGGGAAAGAAGCTCGAGGGTCATAATTTCATCTGCATTAAGTCCAGCAAGTGAGAAATAGAAGCGATAGTAAGCTACGCCGTTCGTTTCTGCGGGAGTATAGAGAACCTTGCCATTAATTTTGAAGTCATTTTTGGGAAGCTCTTTTGTAAGCTTATCGAGTGAAAGCGTGGGCATTTTGGCAACAACCTCGGGCGTGTCTCGTTCCATTGCGAGTTTTGTGCCTTCAACAAATCGCTGATGCGCTTCGTTCTTAACCTCATCGGAAAGATGCGCGGTATATTGTTCTACGGTTGCAAGATGGGCAACGTTTGATTCTCTTTGAACGGGTACAAGAGTTGAAATTGAGGTTATATCATTTTCAAAGAAAATTTCACGAAGAAGATTTTCAAAATATCCGTTATCAAGCTCACGCTCGAATTTTTCGAAGGTTTCATCAATTTCGAAGTATGTGTTAAGGGGCAATCCGTAGAACACATTATTTACGATATTGATGAAATCATTTATGCAAAGACCTCTAACTGCATTTCTCTGCTCTTTCATCTTAAAGCTTGTTGCGGAAAGAAGTGAGAGCATAATTTCTTTATCAATTCCGTTATCAATAATGCCTTGAATTGTATTGTCAATCACCATTTTTATTGCGTCGCGGTGTTCTTTTTCGGTATTATATGCCGCAAAGCCCCAAGATGTTTGAATGTCATCTGTTGCGGTGTATATATCTGCATCCTGCATAAGACCGCTTGAAGTAAGAGCTTTTTTCAATGGTGATGAGTTATTATCCATAAGGTAAAGAGAAAGAAGCTCTGCAGCCATCTGTCTTTCTGCATCGTTATACATACCTACGCTATAGCCGTAAACAATATTGGTTTTTCCCTTTGTATCCTCGGATGGAGAAATTGGATATTCGTGTTCACAAACCTTATGGTTGGGACCTTGAACGGTGTGCTTAATTTCGCTTCTTTCTTGAGATGCGTTTGCGAGCCACTGATCAATGATATCCGTATATCTTTCAAGGTCCATGTTTCCGCGCAAGAAAAGAACGCAGTTTGCGGTGCTATAGTACTTTCTATAAGCTGCAAGATAATTTTCATAAGTGAGCGAAGGTATAACAGATGGTTCTCCGCCACTATTAAAGCTTTGGTAAGTATCGGGATAGAGGTCGGATTTCATCGCAGAATAAAGCTGACGTTGAATAGATGCGCCTGCTCCCTGCATTTCATTATAAACTACGCCCTTAATATCGTAACCGTTATCCGCTTTTTCAATATGCCATCCTTCGCGAAGGAACGTACCTTCTGCCAAGATTGGATTGAAAACTGCATCAAGGTATACCTTCATCAAGTTTTCAAAATCATCAGGGTTACAAGATGCACATGGATACATTGTTTTGCCTTGGAATGTCATAGCATTAAGGAATGTATTCATAGAGTTTTTAAGCATAAACAAGAAGGGGGAGTTCATTGGATAATTCTTTGAACCGTCAAGAACAGAGTGTTCAAGAATGTGAAATACGCCTGTTGAATCATCAGGAATTGTTTTAAATGCGGCACAGAAGGACTTTTCATCTGTTCCTGAGTCGATATAGATAAGCTTTGCACCGCTTATATGATTGTATTCATAAACATCATAACCGCAGGAGTCAAATCTTACTTTGTTTGTGAAAGTAAAGTTTTTCATGGTTTTCTCCTTTATGTAAATCAATTATTTACCAAGCATAATTTTAATTATTTCTTTATCGGTTGTACTCATGCCATCTCGAGCAAGCATTCCGATATTTCGAATAGTGTTCTCTACACCTTTAGTGACAATTCCGTCACCACCATAGAATTGCTTTTTAGCATTTGCCATTTCGCATCCAACAAGTCCTGCTTCAACTGCCATAGCAATTTTAGCGGCACAGGATGCTTTCGCACCATCACAAATTGTTCCCGAAAGAATTGCAACAGCATTTACAATGGTGTGGGCAACAGTATGATATGTTCCTCCACGGAGATAACAAATTCCAGCTCCTGCTCCAACTCCTGCACTAATTGCACCGCAATAGGCGGAAAGCGTTCCGATTCCTGTTTTTTGATGAATTGTTACAAGATCAGAAAGAAGAACTGCACGAAGCATTTTCTCTTCATTAATTCCATGCTCTTTAGCATAAACTACCACAGGTACAGATGCTGTTATTCCCTGATTTCCACTTCCCGAAATAATACAAACTGGTAATTCGCAACCACTCATTCGAGCATCGCTTCCTGCCGCCGCAAAGGCTTTAAGCTTATCCTTCATTGGTGCATTTCCATTTTGGTAAAGGATTTTACCTATCGTAGCACCATAGTCATTTTTTAATCCCTCTTTGGCTATTGCCATATTCATTTCGATTTGGCGCTCAATGTGTGGCTTTATACGTGTTAAATCAACTGTTTCAGCAAACTCAACAATCTTTTCAACGGTTAGTAATGTTCTATCAGCATTTTTTAAACTTTTTCCGATTTCGTTCTTTTCGTTACGATATTTTTCGGTTAAATCTGTATTGTTACGAGTTACGGAAATAACATTTGTATGATAATCTGATATTCTAACTGACGCTTCATTTTCTGCATCATATGCGCATATTAACAAATCAAAATTGCAGGGGCTTTCAAGCTCGTTTAGAATTATCTTGGTGCTATTTTTATAGTCTGCAATCCTTTCAACATCAGACTCGTTCAAAATTGACAACAGCTCGAGTTTCAAATCGTATCTATTTGAAATAATTCCTGCGGCAACTGCACTTTCGATTCCGTGCATACCGCCAGTTGATGGAACAATAACACTTTTTACGTTTTTTATGATATTACCACTAAGATGAACCACTATTTTGTGGGGTGCTTTTCCAAGAGCATCTCCAACAATAGATGCAGCATAAGCTATTGCAATTGGCTCCGTGCATCCCATTGCGATCTGCAATTCTTCGATCAATATATCTTCATAGGTTTTTATAACTTCGTTCGAAAGCATAATGAACTTCCTTTCAAAAAATAATTAATTAATTTTATCATAAATCGATTATTTAGTCAACTAATATTTGATTATTTATATTTCTTTTTTTATAAAATACTAAAAATATGTGAAAAACCTATTGAAATTCGACGAAATGTGTGCTATAATACACGCTGTATATCTATGAAAGGAGTTTACTACTGTGGACCCATTACCCCGAAGTTGCCCTGTGACTCGGTTATTTAACGACAAGCATTCCATTAATTTAATTTTGTTCAGGTGTAATTGCTCGTTCTTGGGCAAAAAAATCCACTCACCGATTATTTCGTGAGTTGGTTGAATTTTTATTTTTTACTTTAATGAACAAAATTTATTTTATTTGGAGGATTTATGTCTACTATATTTAGACAACTATTATTACAATTTTTACTTATCGCACTTAATGCTTTTTTTGCTGCTACTGAAATTGCTGTTATTTCATTAAATAGTCAAAAAATGAAAGCACTTGCTGATGACGGTGACAAAAAAGCAACCAAAATACTTAAAATTCTTGATGATCCCACTAAGTTTTTATCAACCATTCAGGTTGGTATAACTCTTGCAGGATTTTTGGGTTCAGCTTTTGCTGCTGACAGCTTCGGCGATATGCTTGCTATTATGCTTCAGCATCGCTTTGCTCTTACCGGAGCAAAGGCGGAGGCGGTTCAAACCATATCCGTTATTTTGGTAACCCTTATTCTCTCTTATTTCACTCTTGTGCTCGGCGAACTTGTACCCAAGAGAATCGCTATGAAGCACAAGGAAAAGGTTGCTAAATCATTCTGCGGTGTTGTTTCGGTTCTTACAACAATTCTTAAACCTGTTATTTGGTTCCTTACTATTTCCACAAACGGTATACTTAGATTGTTTGGAATTGACCCTAACGAAAAGGAAGAAACCGTTTCTGAAGAGGACATCGTTACTATGCTTGATGCAGGAGCCGATGAAGGTGGTCTTGACGAGGACGACGTTGAATATATCAAAAACGTATTTAAGCTTGACAATCTTACCGCTGCGGATGTTATGACCCAAAGATCATCCATCGTTGCTATTCCAAGTGATATTACTGAAAAGCAACTTATTAAAATTATTAAAGAAGAGGGTTATTCTCGTATTCCTGTTTATGAGGAAACGCTTGACAAAATTATTGGTGTACTTTATGCGCGAGAATATTTGCTTAATCACACCAATCCTAAATACAAGCTTGAGAATGCTATGTTCCCTCCTAAATATGTGCCTGAAACGATGCACCTTGATGCTCTTCTCAAGGAAATGCAGGATACTCACAATCATATTGCTATAGTTGTTAACGAATATGGCGTAACCTCTGGTGTTGTTAGTATGGAAGATATTATTGAAGAGCTGGTTGGAGAAATTTGGGATGAGCTTGACGAAGCCATTGAACCGATAAAATCAATCGGTGATGACAAGTATAGAGTCCTCTCAACAGTTTCTCTTGATGAATTCTTTACATTCTTTGAAATTGACAGCGATGAAGAAAGTGATTCGACAACTGTTAACGGTTGGGTTAATGAACGTGCTGAGTCAATTCCTGAGGTTGGTTTCACATTCGATTATGACAAGCTTTCCATTATTGTTACAAAAGCGGATGATATAATGTCGCACGAAATTGAGGTTTACGTTAAACCCGAAGAAATTCCTTCTGAAGAGGAAGACACTATTGAGTAAAATTGCACAAACGCAACAGAAGTCAATTCTGTTGCGTTTTTTATAAAAAATGGCTAAAAATATGATTATTTGGGTATTTTGCTCGTGCTTGATTTGTTTGAAATGACTTTTTAACGCGTTTTTGTGGTGACTTTTTTGGCAAAGTGACGAAAAGTAATTTTTTCTAATAAATTAATAAAAAAAAGGGTTGTTTTTTGCAGAAGTTTGTGCTATTATGTATGTAGGGTAATTTTATGATTTATAACTATGTCAATTTTCGTTTACATACCCTTTCTAATAATATTAATATGGAAGGTTTCATTAGATGATTTATGATTTGCAAAAAGCAAGCTTATTAAAAAGATTTATGGCTTTTTTGCTTGACTTGATTTTATTGATAATTCTCGTTACCGGATTTATGTGGATTATCTCTTCCGTTACGAATTACGATTCGTATTCTAACGCGATGTCTGACAAAATTGCTCAAATTGAAGAAAGCTATGGTATCCCTAATATAGTTAAAGAACATAACGTGAGTTTGGATTCATTTTCTGTGATGACCGATGAAGAAAAGAGTGCTCTTCCCCAAGAGGTTGTTAAAACGATGGAGGAGTGTTTGAAGGCAGTAAATACTGACTCCGAGATTTCTGAGACGTATTTGATAATAATGAATTTAACTCTCTTGATGTTTTCTCTTAGCTTCCTTTTGGCATTCGTGATACTTGAATTAATTGTTCCTGCAATTTTCAAAAATGGACAGACTATTGGAAAGAAGATATTTTCACTTGCTGTTATGAGAATTGATGGTGTTAGGGTGACTCCGCTTATAATGTTTGTTCGTTCAATTTTAGGTAAGTATACCGTTGAAACGATGATTCCCGTTGTTATTATTCTTATGATATTTTACGGTGTAGGCGGCGGGCTTATGCTTTTGGTGATTCCTTTAATACTTATATTCGAAATTATTCTCTTGATAGCAACTAAAACCAATTCTATGATACACGATGTTTTATCATCTACAGTTTTAGTGGATTTTCAAAGTCAGATGATCTTTGATTCAGTTGAAGCTAAAAACGAATACAGACTTAGCATTCATAACGAAGAGGTTAAGAATGCAAAATATTTTTAATCACACTTGTTCTCAAAAAATTTTTTATATAAAGAAATGGAGATATTATGAAAGTTGTTTTGCAGAATTTAACAAAAGTCTTTCCCAACCGTGACAAGAAAAAGGTTGGCGAGGATGTTGTAGCGGTGAATAACTTTAATATCGAAATTCCTGACGGTAAGCTTATTGGCTTGCTTGGTCCTTCAGGATGCGGTAAAAGTACTACCCTCTACATGATTAGTGGTTTGCAAAAACCTTCTTCCGGTCAGATTTTCTTCGGTGATGAAGACGTTACCGAGCTTCCGACCGAAAAACGTGGCGTAGGTTTGGTATTCCAGAACTATGCGCTTTACCCTCATATGACAGTAAAGCAAAACATTTTGTTCCCCTTGCAGAATCTCAAGGGAGCTGATAAGCTCAATAAAGACGAAATGCTTGAAAGAGCTTTTGAGGCCGCAAAGCTCGTTCAGATTGACGAGCTTATGGACAGAAAGCCCAGTGAGCTTTCAGGTGGTCAGCAGCAGCGTGTTGCTATTGCACGTGCTCTTGTTAAAATGCCTCGCGTTCTCCTTCTTGATGAACCTCTTTCCAACCTTGACGCACGTCTTAGACTTCAGACTCGTGAAGAAATTAAGAGAATTCAGATGGAAACAGGCATCACAACAATTTTCGTAACTCACGACCAGGAAGAAGCAATGAGCATCTCAGACTTCATTGTTGTTATGAAGCTCGGTGTTGTTCAGCAGGTTGGTAAGCCCCAGGATGTATATGATAATCCTGCTAATCTCTTCGTTGCGAAGTTCCTTGGTACTCCTCCGATTAACGTATTTGACGGTGAGGTTAAGGATGGCAAGCTTCTTATTGGAGACGGAGCAGTTCTTGACGTTCCGGGTGTTGCAAATCAACGCGTAATCGTTGGTGTTCGTCCCGAAGGATTTAATCTTGATCCTAACGGAGCATTCGTTACAAATATCTCTAATATTGAAGTTATGGGACGTGACGTTAGTGTTGTTTCAAGACATCCTAATTCTCACAATCCCGTTGTAAGATCCATCATCAACTCTGATGCTAGCATCGATACAACAGCTAAGACCGTAGCTTTCTCTCTCAAGCCTCATAAGGTATTTATTTTCAATAAGGATACCGAAGAGAGAATCTATTTTTAAGGAGAGTTAATTATGGTAGATAGCAAACAACAATGGAAAGCGTGGCTCTATCTTGCTCCTGCGCTCGTTTTACTTCTTGTATTTACTGTGTATCCTATAGTAAATACAGTAATTATGGCTTTCCAGGAGGACTACAATACCTTGTCTGCAATTAGACTTGGCAGATGGGGCTTTGAGTGGGGTTTCAAGAATTTTAAAACCGTGCTTCAAGGTGATAAGTTTATTACTGCACTTAAGAATACGATTCTTTTATGTGTTCCCACAGTTATTCTCTCTACCTTTATTGCATTGCTTATTTCTGTATGCTTAAATGCAATAAAGCCATTCCAGAGATTTTTACAAACAATCTATTTCCTTCCTTACGTTACCAACTCCATTGCTATTGGTATGGTATTTGCGGCAATGTTTAACGTTGTTGGTAACCTTAGTGCATCAAATGCGATTCCTCAAAACTATGGTATAATTAACAACGTATTAATGGCTCTTGGTTTCGATTGGCACAACTGGATTAATGCCGGATCCACATATGAGTCTAATATGTTCGTTATGATAGTTTATATTGTTTGGAACGCTCTTCCCTTTAAGATACTCGTTCTTCTTGGCGCACTTCAAAGTGTTAACAAGCAATATTATGACGCTGCTAAGGTAGACGGTACAGGTAAGGTTCGTACATTCACAAGAATTACGGTACCGCTTCTTTCTCCTATGATTACTTATGTTGTTATCACAGGTTTCATTGGCGGATTTAAAGAATATACCAGCGTTGTTGGTATTTTTGACGATGGAATGGGTCCTGCCGGCGCCAAGGGTCGTCTTAATACTATAGTTGGTCTAATTTATGACTCAATTGAGCGTGGTGATACAGGTAGAGCTTCCGCTGCGGCGCTTATCCTGTTTGTAATCATCTTTATTGTAACGATGATTAATCTCGCTATTAGTAAAAAGACTACTTATTATTAATTAGGAGGGCAAAAGAATGAATAATAATAATATAACTTCTCCTTCTAATACCTCTTCCCTTCGCGTTATGAAGGAAAAGAATATGAAAGAGGTTAACAGAACCGCTAAGGTAATGAAGGTTCTCGGCTATGTTGCCGTGTATGCTTTCCTTATTGTAATGGCTGTAATCATCCTTTTCCCATTCTACTGGATGCTTATTTCTTCTGTTAAAAGCTATGAAGAATATACCAGGGTGACTCCTACATTATGGCCTGAGGTCATCAAATGGAAAAACTATGCGTTGGCTTTAGAGGCCGCTAACCTTGAAAGAGTATTTTTGAATACCGTTTACGTAGGTATCGTTTCTACTCTTCTCTCCCTTGTTATTACAATTCTTTCCGCTTTTGCTTTTGCGCGACTTGAATTCAAGGGTAAAGATACTTTGTTTGCGGGACTTTTGGCAACTATGATGATTCCCGGTGAATTATTTACGATTACCAACTATCAAACTGTATTTAAGTTTGGTTGGGGCAATACTGATAAATGGGGATTCACAATTCTTATTGTGCCTTTCCTTGTAAGTACGTTCTATATTTATCTTTTAAGGCAGAACTTCTTGCAAATTCCAAATGAATTATATCTTGCTGCTAAGGTTGACGGCGTAAGTGATATTAAGTATCTTTGGAAGGTTATGATTCCCCTTGCTCTTCCAACAATCATTTCCATCACAATTCTTAAAATGATGGGTGCTTGGAACACATACGTATGGCCCAACCTCGTTATCGAAGACGACAATTTCCTTTTGGTAACAAACGGTATTCGTGGCGGTGATTACTCTGTTGATGGTGCTGTAGATATGGTTAACTATCCCGTACAGATGGCTGCCGTTGCAATGGTATCTATTCCTCTCTTTATGGTATTCCTTTTCTTTAGAAAATATATCATGAAGGGTGTATCACGAAGTGGTATCAAAGGATAATCTAATGGTTATTAGCCGAAAGGCAATAATAAATAAAATTTTTCATTAATGAAAGGACGGACAAAACCAATGAAAAAATTTCTCTCACTTGCCCTCGTTTTAGTTATGATTCTTAGCGTGCTTGCTCTTACAGCATGTAATGACAAGAAACCTGACGACGGCAGAATCGAAGTAGTTTTCTATCACACAATGGGTGCTAACCTTCGTGCAGTTCTTGACGAGTATGTTAAAGAATTCGAAGCTCTTTATCCCCACATCAAGATCACTCACTCTCAAGAGGGTGGTTACGACGACGTTCGTGACAAGATCAAAACTCAGCTTACTGTTGGCAATCAGCCCAACATTGCTTACTGCTACCCTGACCACGTTGCAATGTACAACCTTGCAGGTGCAGTAGTTACACTTGACGATTACATTAGCAGCACAAAGGAAATAACAAGAGCTGATGGTACAACCGAAATTCTTGGTCTTACTGCTGAACAGATTGCTGACTTTATTCCTGCTTACTATGAAGAAGGAAGACAGTTCGGTGACGGTCTTATGTACACACTTCCTATGTCCAAATCAACAGAGGTTCTTTACTACAACAAGACATTCTTTGAAGAGCACGACCTTACTCCTCCCACAACTTGGGATGAAATGGAAGCTCTTTGCGCAAAGATTCTTGAAATCGATCCTGGTTGCATTCCTCTCGGTTATGACTCAGAATCTAACTGGTTCATCACCATGTGCGAGCAGCTCGGTAGTCCTTACACATCCGCTCAGGACGGTAACCACTTCCTCTTTAATAATGATGTAAACAAAGCATTCGTTAAGAGATTTGCTGATTGGCACGAAAAGGGTTACGTAACAACTCAGGAAATTTACGGTTCATACACATCCGGTCTTTTCGTTGAACAGGGTGTTAATGAAGATGGCACACCCAAGCAGAGATCATATATGTCAATCGGTTCTTCTGCAGGTGCTACTCACCAGAGACCTGCTAAGGTTAATGGCGAATATCCCTTCGAAGTAGGTATCACATCCATTCCTCAGGCAAATGCTGATAACAAGAAGGTTATCTCTCAGGGTCCTTCTCTTTGCATGTTCTATGATAAGGATCCCGCAGTTGTAGAAGCAACTTGGCTCTTCATGAAGTTCCTCACAACAAACGTATCCTTCCAGGCAGAATTCGGTGAAGCTTCCGGTTACGTTCCTGTTCTTAAGTCCGTAGCTGACGATCCTCTTTATGCTGATTTCTTGGCAAGTGCTGACGGCGGTGAGTTTGTTGCAGCTCTTTCCGCTAAGGTTTGTCTTGAACAGGCAGATTACTACTACACATCTCCCGCATTCAACGGTTCTTCCGACGCACGTGATGCAGTTGGTGAGCTTCTTCAGGCAGCTATGGTTAACTGGCAGACAACTCCTGCTGCTGATAGAGATGCAATGATTGACAAATTGTTTAGTAACGCAGTTGCTGACTGCAAGGGCGCTATTGGCGAATAATTATATCAAAATTAGTTATTTAATAAATAAAGTTTCAAAAGTATTATGAATAAAGCTTTTAGAATATTAAGCTTGTTTCTCTTGATATGCATTGCTATCACTTCCCTCATTTCTTGTAAGGATTCGGGTGAAATTAAGAAAACCGATTTTGTTGCTCAGGTTAAGCTCGACCTTAACTCCGGCAGACTTACACAAGAGGTTACTGTTAAGCAATACGTTGATGGAGATACAACACACTTTTATGTTCCTAATAGCATTAGTGATAACGGCGTGTTGAAGGCAAGATATCTTGCCATCAACACTCCCGAATCTACGGGTGCTATTGAAGAATGGGGCAAAGCTGCCTCAAGTTTCACAAGAAGCAAGCTCGAAAATGCCGTTTCAATAATTATTGAAAGCGACACTAATACTTGGAATGCAGACTCCACAGGAGAAAGATACCTTGTTTGGGTTTGGTATAAAACCGCCGATATGACGGATTACCGTAACCTTAATATCGAAATCCTCCAGGAAGGTCTTGCTATTGCTTCTAACTCTACACAAAACTCCTACGGTGAGATTTGCGGCAAGGCTATTGATCAGGCCAAAAATCTCAAGCTCTACGTTTATTCTGATAAAACCGACCCCGATTTCTTCTATGATGATCCTATTCCCCTTACGGTATTGGAGCTTGCTTGTAATATCGAAGCATATGAGGGATGCAAGGTTTCATTTGAAGGCGTCGTAACCAAGGATGACGGTGGTAGCATTTATGTTGAAGCATATTCCGAGGAAACGGGTATGTATCACGGTGTTACCTGCTACAAGGGCTATAATCTTGACGGATACGGTCTTAATATAATTAAGGTTGGAAATAAGGTTAAGATTGTTGGTACAGTTCAATATTACGAAGCCGGTGATATTTATCAGATTTCAGGTCTTTCTTATAGAAGACGTGAGCCCGATAATCCTAATAACCTTGCTTTGATCAGCACTGGACATTCCGCAGCTTTTGTTCCCACAACTGCAGAAACCTTCTTCTCCACTAAAACACTCACAATCTTCGATGAAGAAAATGAGCAAATCGAAAAAGAGTTCTCATATGCACAGCTTGCACTTAACACTACGATTTCTATGAGCAATCTTGTTGTTAAAAGCATTTACACTACTCATAACGGTGGTGATAGCGACGGTGCTATGACAATTACTTGCGAAGTGGATGGAAAGAAAATCGAAGTTAGAACAACTGTTCTTAAATATGCAGACGGAACAGCTGTAACTGCTGATGCATTTAGAGGAAAAACCATTGACGTTAAGGGTATAGTTGACGTTTATAACGGCAGCTATCAGATTATGGTTGTTTCCATCGACGATATAACAATTCACTAATATTCACTTAAAATTCAAACAATTTTTAAAAATCATGCCACAAATTCGTGGCGAAAGGAAAAATTATTATGAAAAGATTTTTAAGTTTAATTCTTATCTTGATTGTTTGCACTATGGCGTTTATCGCTTGCGACAATAATGATAAAACTACTACTGCTCCCGTTACTTATAACATTAACGGTGCTGTTGATTACCTTGTAAAAGTACAGTACAAGGGTTGGTTGACAGATAATACTACATCTGCAGACACAACACTCGTTGGTCAGATAATGTATCAGATGGAGCCCTATACTGTTGATTGGGCTTCTAATACTGAAAGCGTTGTTGTTACAAAGAACGCTGACGGTTCTTACAATCTTGACCTTCCCACAATGGGCGCAGAAGCAGTTCCTTACACACTTACTGCTACTGTAACTGCTCCTAACGGCGATTCTAAAGCTCACGATTTTGCACTCGTAGTTCCTAAGCTCGAGCTTAATACTCACGAAGAGTATATGGCTGCTGCAAAGGGCGACAAGCTCCAGGTTGCCGGCGTAGTTGTTGCAATTAACTCTACTTCTGCAGGCAATAAGTACAACCACTTGTTCCTTGCTGACCTTGAGGGTAAGGGCGGTTACTACTGCTACAAGCTTGTTGAAGACCCTGCTACTCTTGGTATTAAAGTTGGTATGACTGTAATGGTAGTTGGTGAAATGTCACCTTACAGCGGTATGCAGGAAATCTTCGGTGGTGAAGCAATTATTCTTGACGAAACAATCAAGACAGTTGATCTTGTTGATATTACTGAACAGTTCACAGCAGGTGCAAATCTTGGTGCTTATGTTGGTTTGGCAGTTACTATCAAGGGTGTTACAGTTGGTTCTCAGGATTTGGCGGCTGAAACATCTCAGTACCTCTACTTCTCAATCGGCGAACAGCAGGGTTATGTAAGAACATACGTTACTGACTTCCCCGCTGGTATGCTCACAGCTGATGATAAGGCAGCTATTGATGCTGATCACCTTGCACACTTCGGTTACAAGGCAGACGTTACAGGTATCCTTATTCTTTATAGTGGTGCTCCCTACCTCATTCCTATGAGCGTAACTCCTTTCACAAACTATGAAGCGGTTACATATACAGATGCTGAAAAGGTTGCTTCTGAAAAGGATAACATTAAGGTAAGCACAAGCTTCTCTGCTGATGCAGTAATTAATCTTCCTCTCGTAGGAGCAAACTACCCTGAAGTTTCTATTTCTTGGGTATCCGACAATGCAGCAATCGTTATTGCTGAAGATGGAACAGCTACAATCACAGTTCCTGATACAAAGACAGTTGTTAAGCTTACTGCTACAATCACTTGTGGCGATGTAACAGAAACAAAGGAAATTGAAGTTACTCTTAATAAGACTCCCCTTACAGCAGGTCAAGCAATTGAAATCGGTGCTGCTAAGGAACACAACACATACACAGAAGGCAAGTACCTTATCGCTGGTGTTATCACTGAAGTTTATAACACACAATATGGTAACATGAAGATTACTGACGAGCACGGCAACGTTCTTACTGTTTATGGTTCATATTCTGCTGACGGTTCTACAAGATATGATGCAATGGAATCTAAGCCCGTTGTTGGTGATTACGTAGTTCTTCTTGGTATTCTTGGTCAGTATAGCGGCACAGCTCAGACAAAGAACGCTTGGATTCTTTCTTGGACATCTCCTACATCTATTCCTGATGCTAATGAGCTTGGTACAAGCAATCCCAACTACACAGCTGATAAGTACCTTGTAACTGGTGAAGTTACTGAAGTTGCTAATACTCAATATGGTAACCTTTACATTAAGGATGCTGACGGTAATACGCTCTATGTTTACGGTCTCTATGATCAGCTTGGCAACAGATACGATGCTATGGAAACAAAGCCCGCTGTTGGTGACACAATCACAGTTCTTACAACACTCGGTGCTTATAAGGGCACTCCTCAGGCAAAGAATGCTACTCTTGTTGCTCATACAGTTGCTAAATCCGACGATAATACTGGTGATGACAATACTGGTGATGATAATACTGGTGATACAACAGAAGTTGTTATGGTTACTACTCCCGAAGTAGGTGTTGCTTACCATTTTGCTCTCAATCAGGAAGGCGTTTCTAAGTTCCTCTACTTTGCAGGTAAAGTAAGCTCCGATTCTACACCTTGGTACTTTGCTACAACAACTGATGCAACAGCTTCCGTTAAGGTTTACCTTGAAGCAGTTGATGGTGGTTATCATCTCTACTTTATGAACGGTGACACTAAGACATACATTAGAGCTTATGAGAGAAGCGCTGATGAAGGTAAGGGTTCTATGGAATTTACAACAACTGCTCCTACTGAGGTTTATACTTGGAACGCTGAGTACAATACACTTGTTCTCACTGTAGGCTCGAATTCTTACTATATTGGTACATACGGTACTTATGAAACACTTAGCTGCAGCAATCTCACTAAAATATCTTCTTCCTATCCTGTACATTTTTATGTTGAGGGTAGCGCAGATTAATGTAGCAATTGATTCAAATCATTCTGTATATTGAATGAATAATAATCTTATCCCCTCGCCTTTTGCGAGGGGATATTAGTGAAAAAATTAAATATCTATTAGAGGTTTAATAATGAAAAAAATATTATCTATATTGCTCATCTTGATTCTTTCACTTAGCATGCTTGTGGCTTGTGGTGAAAAGGATACTACTAATTATGATATTGATGCAGCAGCAGAATTTCTTAATGCTTATTATAAGAATCTTCTTCCTACAACTAGCAATCCCACACCCACTACTCCTAACAGCTTTACTGTTGTTAGAGTATTATCCACTAGAGATGGTAAGTATGCTATTTCTTGGAAAACAAATAGCGACGTTGTAACCGTTGTTGATTTCGAGGGTACTGAAGTTGGTTATACAAATGAAATTGCAGCTACTGTAAAGGTTCCCTCCGATCTTGCAGCTGATGTTGCTTATAAGCTTATTGCAACAATTACAGCTCCCGATGGAAAAACCACAAAAACTGTTGAATACAATCTCGTTGCTCCCGGTGTTTCTGCAGATCTCATTCTTGATTTGACAGGTAACGCTAACCTTGTTAGCGGTTCAGGTGAACAAAACGTATTTGCTGCTAACGGTATTACTTTTACCAACGATAAGGCATCCTCTACAACTGCCCTTACAGTTCAGGAAAAGTATGCACAGAGAGCATACAAGGGTTCTACAATTAAGATTGAATATCCCGGTATGACAAAGATTGTTATTACTTTTGACGACTATACTACATCTGATGGCAAGTCATATATGGCCGGTTTCGACGGTATGACGGTTGCAGGTGCAACGATCACTCGTGATAACGACGTTCTTACTATTATATTTGATGCGGCTACCGATGTATTCCAGTCAACAGCTCTTTCTTCTCAGGTTCGTATTAAACAGATTCAGGTTTTCACAGGCAAGGTAGAAGGAGGTAACAGCGGTAACGGCGGCAACGAAGGTGGCAACCAGGGTGGTACAACACCTGCATATACTGCTCCCGTAGCTGGTCAGCCTTATGACATCTACATGGAACTTCCTACAGGTAAGGTTTACTTCGCCGGCACTATGGATGCAGAAAAAGGCACATATCTTGCAACAACTACTGATGCTACTGCTTCTGTAAAGATTTACTTTGAAGCAGTTTCCGGTGGCTACCACATCTTCTTCATGAATGGCGAAACAAAGACATATATCAATGCTGAAGCATACCTTAAGTCCAATGGTTATGCAGGCTGCCATTTCGTACTTGGCGAAACAGCTACTTGCGTATGGACATACAACACAACATACGGTATTCTTGAAGTATACGGTGAAATCGAAGGCAAATCTGATACATTCTTTGCAGGTACATACGGTTCTTACTCAACAGTAAGCTTGTCCGGTGTATATTACAGAGATCAGATCGCTTCCGGTACACAGTATCCCGCAAGAATCGAAGCTGCTGATGGCGAAGTTATTCCTCCTTCTCAGGGCGGCGAAGAAACACATACACATACATTCGTTAACGGTGTTTGTGCTTGTGGCGAACAGGATCCCAACTACGTTCCTCCTTCTGAAGGTGGTGACGTTGAAGACGGCATGATGACAATTCCTGAAGTTCTTGCTTCTGCTGAAGGTACAGTTGTTAAGTTCACAGGTACTGTTCATAGCTTCTATGAAGAATGGAGCTCTTACAACAACTGCTCTCCTTACATTGTTGATGAAAATGGCAACAAGGTTCTTGTATTTAGAACAACAACTAAGGTTAATATCGGTGACGTTGTAACAGTTGAAGGTAAGGTTACAATTTATAACAAGGTTGCACAGATTGCTCAAGGCTCTTCTACTGTAACTATTAATGTTCCTCACGTTTGCTCTTCTTGGAATGCAGCAACATGTGGTAAAGATTCTACTTGTGTAGTTTGTGGCGCAGCTGGTGCTGACAAGGCAACTGGTAACCATACATTTGTTGACGGTCTTTGCTCTGTATGTGGTGCTTCTACGGCTTCAATGAAGCTTCTTGGTACACTTAGCTTTTCCGATAAAGCTAATAGAACAACATTCACATCTTCTCAGCAGATTTGGGCTGCTAATGGTATTACTGTTACAAACAATAAGGGTGCAAGTACATCTAATGTAGCTGATTATTCTAACCCTGCTCGTTTCTATAAGAGCTCACAGCTTATCGTAGCCGCTACAGGTATGTTGAAGATTGAATTTACATGCAACTCTACTTCTTATGCTACAGCATTTAATAGTTCTCTTCCTGCAGGCACTACAGTTTCTGTTAATGGTAGTGTAGTTACTGTTACATTTGCTGAAGCAGTTGATAGCTTTGAAATTCCTTCTCTTACTGGTGGTCAGGTTCGTATGAACTCCATTACTGTTTACGTTGCTGAATAATTGATTTATTATTCTAATACAATCCCCTCGCTAAATAGCGAGGGGAACTTTTTATATTATGAAAAGTGGCAGGAAAATTTCCTGCCACTTTATCTTATTTTAGTAAATTTTTAAGTTTTTCAAATGCTGGTAAATCAGTTCTCTCTTTTGTCATTGGAGTTACTGATATATATCCTTCACCGAAGGCAACGCTATCGCGTGTTTTATCTTCAGGACAGGTATCTGCTATCATTTTACCGTATTGGGTGTAAGTAACCTCATCAACCTGATAAAATGCATCCGAAAAGAAGCCGTCCCCCTGTTTTGTTATCTTAATTCCCTTTACGTCTTCGGGAATGTTTACGTTATAGAGGTCAGAATAGTCAAAAAGATTATTATTAAGGATATAGTTATAAGCCATATCCAAATATTTTGCAGCACCTTCAAGATTTTCGGGAGTGGTTGAGAATGCAATTCCCTTGTGGTGTTGGTTTCCTGCTTCAAAAATTGCGCCCATTGTTCCTGAATATATGATGTCACCGCTCATATTTGTGCCACGATTGATACCCGAAAGCACTACATCATATTGCTTATGAAGACCAAAAATTCCAAAACGCACACAGTCTGCAGGAGTTGATGCCATAGACCATGCTTCAACACCTTCCATAAAATCAACTCGCTTGATTTCTATAGGATTGATAAAGTCGATTGCATGACTTTTTCCGCTTTGCTCAAATTTGGGAGCAACTACTGTTACTTCACCATATTGCATTGCCCATTTTGCAAGGAGCTTAATACCATCTGCGTTAATACCGTCATCATTAACTATAAGAAATCTCATAACCATCCCTCATTATTCTCTTTATATTCTTTAATGAGAGCATCTGCATCCGCTATAAACTGAGCCATTTCTTCCTTTGAATAAACTGTTGCACCACAAGCACACGCATGTCCTCCACCACGATATTTCTCCGCAAGAGGATTAACGTGTACGAAACGTGAACGAAGTCTTACACGGATTGAGCCGTCTGCATTGTCGATGAATGCAATCCATATGATTGAGCCCTTGATAGAATCCATAAAACTTACGGAAGCAGAGGCCTGCTCATTTGTAAGGGCAAACTTTTCTTGCATTTCTTTATCAACGTAAAGATAAACAAGGCCATTCTCTGTGATTTCCATCTTTTCGTGTGCGTAGGATTCAAATTTGAATTCGTTGAATTCCTTGAGATAGAGATTTGCGTAAAGCACATCGGTGTCAATACCTTGGTCTAGCATAAGTCCTGCATAACGAAGTGTATCACCTGAAACATCGCGGAAACGGAAACGTCCGCTATCGGTTACCATACCACAATAAATATATGTTGCAGCTTCTTTGCTTATTTTAAGCTCATCTTTGAAGGTATCGTAAAATTCTGCAATCATTTCGCAGGTCGATGATTTTTCCTCAATTACCCAATGATAATCACCATAGTGTTCATCAACAATATGATGGTCGATTTTAACGATTTCTTTACAAAGTGAGTATTTTTTATTTGAAATTCTATCTTCTGTTCCCGTATCAAGCACTATACCAAGCGCATCTGCATAGTATTCATCCGCAACTGGCTCGTCTTCTCCGCCAAGGAATTCAAGATAATTTGAATAATCGGAATTAAGCAACAAAATCTCTTTTTCAGGGTATGTTAAGCGCAAAATTTCGCGCAAGCCCTTGGATGAACCCATTGCATCTCCATCAGGTCTCCAATGACGGAAAATGATGATTTTATTATATTCTTTAATTTTATCAAGTATTTGCTTTTTTGCTTCGTAATTTGTCATATTCTCTTCCTTTCTTATTTTGTGAGTGCTATGAGGTCTTCAAGCATTGACATTGCTTCTGCTCTGTCCTTAACTGTTGCACCGCTTGCCTTTTGGTGACCGCCGCCACCGTATTTAACCGCAACGAGATTGATATTGTATTTGCTTGAACGAAGTTCACAAAGAACACCGTTCTCAGTTTCGGTAAAATTAACCCAAATGTCTATTCCCTTAATGTCACTCATGGTATTAACCATGCCACGAGAAATTGTAAAAATATCTGCATTATAGCTCTTGGCTTCATCAAGAGTTGTGTAAATATACGATACAGGTGCATCAGTTTTTGTAATTTTTAACACAAATTTCGCTCTTAACTGAACTGATTGGAGTTCGTCTGCATAGAGATTGGAGAAAATATCATTTGTATTGAATTTTTGTTCCATAAGGAAAGATGCAACGTTAAATGTTTGCGAAGTTGTTGAATCATATCTAAAGCGTCCTGAATCGGTAATCATACCTGTGTAAAGAGCTTTAGCAGCTATTTGATTGAGCTTCAAACCTGTTTTCATTGCAAACATACCGATAAGTCCACAGCAGGATTCAAAAGAAGTATCAATTACCTCAATGTCGGCAAATTCTTCTGTGAAAATGTGATGATCCATTTTGATTACAGTATCTGCAAGGGTGTATCTTTCATCGGAAATGAGGAATTTTGCGCTTGTGTCAAGAACAAATGCAAGTGCACCCTTATAATATTCATCGGGAATTGTGTCTGTTGCAGAATCCTCAATAAATCCGTAACGCTTTGAAGCATCACCTACTGTATAGATTTCCTTTTCGGGATAGTTCTCTTTAAGTATATTTTTGAGTCCGACTTGTGATCCTATTGCATCACCGTCGGGATTTGAATGTCTATGAATAATAATCCTATCATATTTTTCGATTGCTTCTATTACCTTTTTAAACATATTATTTATCCTTTCTTACTTTATCATATTATTATACTATAAATTTATCAAATTTGCAAATGTTTTTTTAAATTATTTGCAAGAAAATAAAGATTTTTTATGAAAGTACTTGAAAAATTGGTTTTTATAGGTTATAATTAATTGGTTAAATATGTAAATTTTATTTTAGGAGGACGAATCCTTGAGTAATTCTAAGAAAAAGCCAATTATGGCGATATGCTACGACTTTGACAAAACACTCTCTCCCGACGATATGCAGACTTTCACGCTTATCCCTTCTTTTGGTGTAAATGTAGGTCAATTTTGGCATGAGTCCGATGAGCTTGCAAAAGACAACCGCATGGAAATGAATCTTGCTTGGATGTATGAGCTTATCAAATATTCACAGTTTAAGGGTAAATCGTTGAAGCGTGAGTATTTCATTCAAAGCGGTAAAGAAGTTAAGTTATATGAAGGTGTTAAAACTTGGTTTAATCGCATTAATCAATATGCCGAGTCACAAGGAATTGAGGTTGAGCATTACGTTATTTCTTCAGGTCTTCGTGAAATTATTGAAGGTAGTGAGATTGCAGATGAGTTTAAAAAGATTTATGCTTCTTCATATCTTTATAATGCCGATGACGTTGCGGTTTGGCCTGCGCAGGCAGTAAACTATACCAATAAGACACAGTATCTTTTCCGTATTTCAAAGGGCTTCCTTGAGGAACACGACGAGAGAGTTAATGATAGCGTTCCTACCCACGAGCGCAGAATCCCCTTTTCTAATATGGTTTACATCGGTGACTCTGCAACAGATATTCCTTGCATGCATCTTGTAAAGGAACGCGGTGGCTACACCATTGGTGTATTTGACCCTATAAAAGACAATAGAGAAAAGGTTTATAAGCTCCTTCTTGACGGCAGACTTACCTTCTATGCGCCCGCCGATTATACAGCAAAGAGCGCTATGACAAAATATCTTAAACAGATTATTGATAATATTGCTCTTAATGAAAAAATCAAATCCGAGCAAAAGTATCTTGAGCAACCCGCTATTGACTTTATGATTGCTAAAGAGCAAAAGGATGACGATCAGATTGAAATTCTTTAATTAACAAAATAGAGCCCTCAAATCGAGGGCTCATTTTTTATTGCTTTTTCATTTGACGAAGGAATAGATATATTGCTATGAAAATTATTACGAGTGCATATCCGACTACCCATAAAAGATGTGGCAATATATCACTATAATTTCCTAAAATAACCGCTCTTTGCATTTCTACTGAGTGTGCAAATGGGAGTGCATAGGCTACTTTTTTAAATCCGCCGCCGACAAGGTCAAGATCAAACCATATTCCTGAAAACCAAGCAGATAAGTTGGTTAATAGTGCACCACAAATTCCGCCAACTTGCTTATCGTTAAATATACTACCACAAAGAAGTCCTATACCAATATACAAAAGTGCGATTGGAATTAGAAGGATAATTGAAAGAACTATATTGATAGTTATTTCAAGACCAAGTATAATTGCAAAAATATATGTTGCCACTCCTTCAATTAAGGCGATTGGAATTAATGGAAGAGTATAACCAAGGATAAAATCAATCGGTTGCATTGGAGTTGTGTAAAGACGTTGCATAAAGCTGCTTTGTCTGTCTTTTGAAATTAATGTTGCCGAAAACAAGGTCATAAACGCTAGGCCGAAAACAGCTATTCCGGGGGAAAGGTGTTCAATTTCGAACATTGATACGGGAATATTGGCTTGAATTGCGCTTAAAAGTAGTAAAAGTACAATGGGAAATCCAAAAAGAAAACAAAGATTTAATGGATCGCGAATAATTTCTTTTAAATTTCGTTTTGCAAAGGTTAACATTCTCATTTTACTGCCTCCTTTACTACTTTAATAAATGCTTTTTCAATTGTTTCTTCATTTGTTTGTGATTTTATAGCTTTGGGAGTGTCACAAATTAGGAGTTTACCGTCTTTCATAATTCCAATACGGTCCGAAAGCTCCTCGGCTTCTTCCATATAGTGTGTTGTCAAAATAATGGTTACCTTTCCCTTTAAAGAACGAATTATATCCCAAAGTTCACTTCGTGCAATAACGTCGAGTCCTAATGTTGGCTCGTCAAGAAAAAGGATTTTCGGTTCGCTTATAAGTGCCATTGCGATACTTAAACGACGAGTATATCCGCCGGAAAGTTTGCTTGCTTTTTTGTTAATTACACTATCTAATGATAGCAGTTTAATTAATTCTTCTATTTTTGAATTGGATTTTTCTCTTGTAAATCCGTAAATTCCGCAAATAAACTCAAGATTCTCATAAACTGTAAGTGCCGGAGCAACTGCGGTTTCTTGGGGTGATACTGCAATCATGGATTTCACTTCTGATGCATTATTTTTTATGCTTTCGCCAAGCAAAAATGCATCTCCACTTGTTGCTTTTGTTAGACAAGATAGCATTTTAATAGTTGTTGTTTTACCTGCTCCGTTCACACCGAGTAAAGAAAATAATTCTCCTTCGTTTATTGTGAGATTTAATTTATCCACTGCAACAAGATCTTTATATTTTTTTGTTAGTTCTTGAGTTCTGATTGCAATCATTATATCACTCCTTTCTGTATTTAGAGATTATTCCGTGATATACGTCACTTATGATTTGGCTGATAAGTTCCCATTCAAGAGGCATAAACGAGGTTGCGAGTATCGTTCCGATTCCGTGTACGCACGCCCACATTTCGAGATGAATTAATTCTGCTATATCGTAAGAAACGTTATTTGCTTCCATTATCATTTTAACGGATTCATCAAAATCTGGAGATAATGATACATCTTCACCGGATCTATCTCGCATAAATAAGAGTTTGAAAAGTTCTCTTTCTTCTTTAGCAAATCTAATATATGCCATTCCGAACGCTTTATATTTAGGATATTTACCGCTTTCTACTTCATTCTTAATAAAATTGAGATAAATATTATATGCAGTCAATATAGTGCACTGTTCCAATTCCTCCATACTCTCAAAATTAGAGAAAATAGGTTGTGTTGAACAATTTAGTGAATATGCTATTGCTCTTGCGTTTATTGCATTATGACCGCCTGCACGCACAAGTTCAACAGTGGTATTTATAATTTCTTCTTTAGTTACTTTTACTTTGGGTGGCATAAATCCTCCTAGTATAGCATTTGTTATATATCAACCGTTATATTATCACAAGTTCCTGATTTTGTCAATAGAATTTTATAAAAAAAAAAAGAAGCACTGCAGTGCTTCTTGTTATATTTTTTAAAGATTATATATTTTGGAGTATTTTTCTTCAAGGTAGTTGGTGAAATATGTAGGATCAAACTCTTCACCAAGAGCGTTTTTGAGAAGCTCATCGGGATTTTTGAGACAACCGTATTTCCAAATGTGCTCTCTATTCCATTCGTTTATGGGAGCAAAATTGCCTTCTTCAAGGCATTTATCCACATCAACTTCTTGTTTCATTTTATGAAGAAGATGAGCTCCGTAAGCAGATCCGAGTGCATATGATGGGAAGTAACCTATGCTACCGCCCGACCAGTGACTATCCTGGAGTACACCTTCTCTATCGTTTGGCACATCAACTCCAAGATATTCTTTATAAAGCTTCTTCCATTCGAATGCAATGTCTTTTACTTCAAGGGATCCACTCATTATTCTCTTTTCGAGCTCATAACGAACCATAACATGCAAAGAGTAGGTCACCTCGTCCGACTCGGTGCGTATCAAAGAAGGAGTTACAAGGTTGATTGCACGATAAAGATCATTTGCATTATACCCCTTCATGTGTTCCGGGAAACATTCACAAACCATTGGGAATACATAGTTAACAAATCCTTCACTTCTGCCAAGAAGGTTTTCATAAAAACGGCTTTGGCTTTCGTGGATACCCATTGAAACACCACCATCAAGATATGTGTATGCGAAATCTTCCTGAGGATTCATTTCATATAGAGCGTGTCCGCCTTCATGGATAACGCTAAACATTGAAGATGAGAAGTTAGTTTTATCGTAGTTTGTGGTTATTCTTACATCATAATGAGAGCCGATGCTTGTGGTAAAAGGATGCTCAGTAGTTCCAAGTCCGCAAACACCAAGGTCAATGCCCATAATTTTCATAAGCTCAAGTGAGAATTTCTCCTGCGAAAGTTCGTCAAAATCACCGTGAATGCAAGAATCGTCAACCTGCTTTGCTTCTCCGATTTTCTTGATGAGCGGAACAATTTTAGATTTCAATGTTGCGAAAAATTCATCGCATTTTTCCATTGAAAGTCCCTTTTCATACTGATCGAGCCAATAATCGTAGGGGTGCATTTCGGGAGCGCAATAATTTGCAAATTTCTTATTATATTCAAAAATCTGTTCAAGATATGGGCGGAAAAGCTCGAAATCGTCGGTTTCCTTTGCGGTATGCCAAACATCACCTGCATTTACAAGCAACTCTTGATATGCGATATATTCTTCAAGCGGTATTTTCTTCATTTCTTTCATACCCTTGCAGGCAAGGTAAACTATTCTCTGCTCTTTTTCATCAAGCTCGTCTTTGTGAGCATCAAGAAATTCAAGCATTTCAACGGTTTCTTCATTAGTTGTAAGATTATACATTTCTTCACTTAAAATGCCGAGAGTATGAGCTCGGTTTTGTGCGGTTTTCTTTGGTGCGACGGTTGAGCCATCATAGTAAATAATTGACATTGCGTGATTATATGCGCTAAGTTTATTTTGCCAAAGGTATAATTTTTTAATTGCTTCTTGTAAATTCATAAATTCTCCTTATGCACAATATGTGTTATCAATATAGTATTTTTTCTCGAAATAAATGAAAGCAACCTCTATATATTCGGTGCTTGTAGTTTCTGCTTTATCTGTGAAGAGGTTCTTTCTTATAACTTGAACATATGGTGTGGGATTATAATCATATTTGCTTGAAATCGTACCGCCACCGGTTATATTTCCAAACATTTCTCCCCAACCACCCTCATAGTTAAGGTATTCTTGGAAATCATTGTAGTGATTATAGGTATAGAAAAGATATTTTTCGTTTATATCAATAATTTTATCGCCGTTTTTATCGTATCTCGTATAAACAATGCGCGCGGCACCGCGGGTAATTTTTGAACCGTTATTATAAATAGTTGCAGTATATGAAGGGTCACAATCAGTACCCGTTGTTCCAATATCAATTTCATAATAGTCAAGCTCACCACCACAACCCGAAATATTGGGAAGCACGGGTTCGTATGGATATTTTGAGGTATTGCCTGAAAAATACGTATTATTTACTCTTAAATATTTGCCCCACGAACTGCTCGTTGGCTTTGCTTTTTTGTTTGAATCATAATTGGCAGGGATTTCACCAAATGCGAATACGTAAGCTGCTACTTCTTCGAGTGTTATATAGGCGGCTCCCTTATAGATTTTATTTACAATATTCCCTTCCGCATCAATTACATAGTATATTTGTCCATCAGAGGAATAAAGTGCGCTTGTGTTACGAATGAACAGACCATTTTCCTTTGGTTGATTTTCTGCGAGAGTAGGCGCTTGATCCTGATCTTCAATAGAACCTGACATAAAGAAGTGCTGGGTTCTGTAATATGCATCCCAATAGCTTGTAGCAGGTGTATAATTTGCATAAAACTCTTCTTCAGTCATATTAGCATATGGATCGGTTTCAGGTTTATCGGTAACGTCTGCATCGGGGTCAAAGTTGATGAATTCTTTTGACGTAGTTGTAGTTGATTGAGTTGGTATCGTTGTATTTGAAGTGCTCTCACCCGTAAAGGAGTAACAGGAAACGAGCAAGCTCATTATGACAAGCAACGTAATTATTGATCTTAAAAGCTTCATATTTTCTCCTAAAAATTGTATTGATTTATTATATCATATTTTTTTGCATTTGAAAAGAGATTTTAGTTGAAAAGTTGAGATTTTTGTGGTATTATATACTTAGAAAAACAAAGGAGATATTTATGAAGTTTATTTCTTGGAACGTTAACGGCTTTAGGGCTTGTTTAAATAAGGGATTTGGTGATTTTTTTGCAAATGAGGATGCGGATTTCTTCTCTATTCAAGAGTCGAAGATGCAACCCGGTCAGGCGGAATTTGATACACCCAATCATCATCAATTTTGGTATAGCGCGGAAAAAAAGGGTTATAGCGGCACGGCAATTTTTGCAAAGCGCGAGCCGATTTCGGTAAAATACGGTCTTGGTATTGATGAGCACGACCACGAGGGGCGTGCAATTACACTTGAATATGAGAATTTCTATCTTTTGAATGTTTATACTCCTAACTCACAAAGAGAATTAACTCGACTTGATTATAGGATGACTTGGGAGGATGCGCTCAGAAATTATATGATGGAGCTTGACAAGGTTAAGCCCGTGATTTATTGCGGAGATCTTAACGTGGCGCACGAGGAAATTGACCTTAAGAATCCTAAAACCAACCACTTCTCTGCCGGATTTACAGACGAGGAGAGAGGAAAGTTTAGTGAGCTTTTAAATAGTGGTTTCTCTGACACATTCCGTTCGCTTTATCCCGACAAGGTTGAATATTCTTGGTGGAGCTATATGTTTCAAGCAAGACAAAAGAACGTTGGTTGGAGAATTGACTATTTCGTAGTTTCTAATCGCATTATGGATAAGGTTAAGGAAGCAAAAATCCACACCGAGATTATGGGTAGTGATCATTGCCCTGTTTCGATTGAAATTGATATTTAAAAAGATAACCCGACGGAGTTTCCGTCGGGTTTTATCGTTATTCTTTAGTCGCCTTTTTCCAGCAGGCGTGGCACATTGCGACATAGGAGTCGTTTCCACCAATGAGGATTTGTCCGCCCTCGGTTACAACCTTTCCATTACCGTCAATTCTTGCATTTACCACGGCTTTTTTACCGCAGGTGCAGATTGTTTTAATCTCGGAAATAGAGTCTGCAACCTCGAAAAGACGGTGGCTTCCCTCAAAGGTGTGAGTTAAGAAATCGGTACGAAGTCCAAAGCAAAGCACGGGGATTTCAAGCTCGTCAACTATTTTGCGAAGCTGATCAATTTGCGCACTTGTAAAGAACTGACATTCGTCCGCAATAATTGCGTGTGTACTAACGTGGCTTTTGAATTCTTCAAAAATATCCATATCGGGAGTGATAATTTGCGCTCTTTGTTCAAGACCAATTCTTGAACGGATTATATCCGCGCCGTCACGGTCATCAATAGAGGGCTTAATGAGCCAAACTCTCATTCCTCTTTCTTCGTAATTGAATTTTGTGATAAGTGCGTTTGCGGTTTTTGAAGAGCCCATTGCTCCATATTTGAAATATAATTTAGCCATTTTCAGTTCCTTTCAGCATAAGTTGCATTAATGATAATTCTTTCTACAATTTCTACTACCTTATGAAGTGATTGAACGGAGAGATATTCAAAGCGAGAGTGGAAATTCTCACCGCCCGTGCAGATATTGGGGCAAGGCAATCCCATAAATGAGAGACGCGCGCCGTCAGTACCGCCACGAATAGGAACAATGAGCGGTTTTACGCCAACCTGTTCCATAGCTTCAACTGCTCTATCAATTGTGTACATATGGTTATCGATGATTTCCTTCATATTGAAGTAGGAGTCCTTAACTGTTGCTACGCAAGATCCCTCACCGTATTTTGAGTTGATTTTTTTGGCACATTCGAGGAAAAGTTCCTTTTTAGATTGGAATTTTTCTTTATCGTGGTCGCGAATTATGTATACAAGGGTTGCACTTTCACATTCACCACTCATCTCGATAAGGTGGAAAAAACCCTCGTATCCCTCGGTTTGAGCAGGAATTTCATTCGCGGGCAAAAGCGCGTTGAAATCCATTGCCATAAGTGATGCGTTTTTCATTTTATCCTTTGCCGAACCTGGATGAATAGAAACGCCGTTGAATTTTACTATCGCAGATGCTGCATTGAAATTTTCATATTCTATCTCACCGAGTGAACCGCCATCAACCGTGTAGGCATAGTCGCAACCGAATTTTTCAACGTCGAAATGGTCTGCTCCGCGTCCTATTTCTTCATCGGGAGTAAAGCAAATTCTGATTTTGCCGTGGGGTACTCCGCTATTTATAATATTCTCAAGCGCAGAAACAATAGCACACACACCCGCCTTATCGTCTGCACCAAGAAGCGTTGTTCCATCTGTTACGATAAGGTCATCACCAACGTATTTATTCAAAGAAGGATATTCTTCTTTTGTAAGATAAATTCCCTTTTCTTCGTTAAGACAAATATCCTTTCCTTCATATTTGACAATTTGTGCTTTGATTGGGTAATCAGGGCACGCATCACTTGTATCAACGTGTGCCACAAGACCGAGTGTAATAGTTGAATTTTCAACATTTGCGGGTAATGTAGCATAAAGATATCCCTTTTCGTCAAGTTCGACATCCTTAAGTCCAAGAGCAATAAGCTCTTTGGCAATAGCTTGGCTTAATACAAGCTGTTTATGAGTACTTGGAACAGTTTCACTTGTTTCATCACTCATGGTTGGGTATGAAACATATTTCAAAAATCTATTAGTAATTTTCATATTTCCTCCATAAAATTCTTTTTAATTATTATACCATATTTTATTTTTTTCTACAAGAGCAAAAACGCATAAAATAAAAATATTTTTCTTTACAAATAATAATTTGTGTGATATAATTATTATGAATTTGTATGCAAATATTATGGAGGCGCTTATGAGCTATATTTTAACTTATCAAAAAAAGGAGTTTTATCCACTTAATCCTAAGATAGAGGATATTGATATTATTGATATAGCGCATGCGCTTTCTTTACTTTGTAGAGCTAACGGTCATTTCAAGCATTTTTATTCGGTTGGGCTCCATTCTCTTAATTGCGCTTATGAAGCAATTGCTCGAGGATACTCAAAAAATGTTGTTTTAGGATGTTTATTACACGATGGAAGTGAGGCTTATCTTGCGGATATTACCAGACCTGTAAAGAAACATTTAACTAAATATCTTGAGGTTGAGGAGGTTCTTCAAAACAAAATTTTTGAAAAGTGGGTTCCCTGCCTTTCTGATGAGGAAAGGAAGCTCGTTTTTGAAATTGACGATGCCATTCTTTATTATGAGTTCGTTGAGTTGTTTGGTGAGAGAATTTTTGATTACGTTCCCACCCTTATGTCGAACCCAAGATTTGATTATATTGAATTTTCTCATATTGAAAATGAATTTATATCTTTGTTTAATCAACTAACAACAAGCAATAAGGAATAATAAATGAAAGATATTAAGAGATTTAAATGGTTTAAGCTTGACAACGCCGCTAAAATCTATCCTGCCTCGCATAGCAGATCGTGGAGCAATTTGTTCCGTCTTTCAGCTACTCTTTACGAGGATGTTGATCTTAAGGTATTAGAACAAGCAGTTAAAAATACGATACCAAGATTTCCAAGTATTGCGGCAAAGCTCAAGCAGGGTCTATTTTGGTATTATCTTCAGCCCGTGGATGAGCCGCCTGCCATAATGGCGGAATATAGCTATCCGCTCGCATATATGACAAAAAAAGAAATGAAGGAATGTGCTTTTCGCGTTATCGTTTACAGAAAACGCATTGCACTTGAAATATTTCACGCATTAACCGATGGTACGGGTGGATTGATATTTCTTAAGTCACTTGTGGCAGAATATCTTGAATTGAAGCACGAGATTGAAATTCCTTGTGAATTCGGTGTTCTTTCACGAAAGGAACGTCCTAAGCACTATGAAACAGAGGATAGCTTTCTTAAAAATGCCGCTCCTGTCAAGGAAACTCGCAAGGATACAAATGCTTGGAAAATTGACGGCACTCCCGAGCCAGACGCGTTTTTGAATGTTACTAATTTTCAGATGTCTTCTGACAAAATATGGCACCTTGCACACGAAAAAAATGTTTCGGTAAATACATACTTAACTGCTGTTTTGATGAAGGCAATTTTAAAGCTTCAAGTTGATCTTGTGCAAAATCCTAAAAAATATAAGCCGGTTAAGGTTTTGGTGCCCATAAATTTAAGACCTATTTTTAATAGCAAAACCTTAAGAAATTTTGCTCTTTATACTATCCCTGAGTTAGATCCTCGACTTGGTGACTATTCGCTTGACGAAATTATCAAAATAGTCCACCACAAGGTAGGCACTTATGCAACACAGAAGAACATGTCGAAAATGATTCAAACCAATGTCGCAGATGAAAAGTTATTAATTTTGAGAATAGTTCCACTCTTCATTAAAAACATTGTTATGAAGATGGTTTTTAATTCGGTAGGTGAAAAAAAATCTTGCCTCAGCTTTTCAAATTTGGGACAGATAAGACTCCCTGAAATAATGAGAAAATACATTGATAGAGTTGATTTTATTCTTGGTCCGCAGGCCCAAGCCCCCTATAATTGTAGCTCATATACTTATAGAGATATATTAAACGTAACTTTCTCGCGCGATATTAAGGAAGCGCGCCTTGAAACCTACTTCTTCCGTGAGCTTCAAGAGCTTGGAATTGAGGTAACGGTTCAATCAAATCAAAGATAGGAGGAAAATATATGTATTGTGCTAATTGCGGCGTAAAGCTTGCAGATACTGAGCAAAGATGTCCTCTTTGTGGAACTGAGGCATATCATCCTGACATTGAGCGTCCTGAGGTTGCCCCACTTTATCCTAAGGATTTTGTTCCCAAGAGTGTACTTAGTAAAACCACTATTCACATCATTATTTTTACTTTATTTTTAATTCCTATATTCGTTTGTCTTTATGCAGATTTCTATATAAACAGACATATAACCTGGTCTTCATACGTATTGTTGTCAGTTTTAATTTGCTACATAATAGTAGTTCTGCCATTTTGGTTCAGACGTCCTACTCCGGCAGTATTCGTGCCGTTAGACTTTTTCCTTATAGGATTGCTTTTGCAATATATCAATTACGCGACGGGCGGCGATTGGTTTCTAACTCTTGCCTTCCCACTTATCACCTATCTTGGTGTCATAGTCACTGCGGCTTCTGTTTTACTTTACTATCTTAAAAAGGGGCATCTCTACGTTATAGGTGCATTCTTTATTGCCATTGGGCTTTATATGGATGTTATTGAACTATTTTTGATGGTAACATTTAAGGTTAGCTTTGACGGTTGGTCGCTTTATCCAATGATACCACTTGTAATAATTGGACTGGGTATGATTGCTATATCGATAAGCAGAAATGCCAAAGCAATTCTTGCAAGAAAGCTTCACTTTTAATTAAGGAGATAATTTATGATAACGTTTGAAAATAATTATTTTAAGCTTGACACGAGAAATAGTAGCTATATTTTTAGAATTACTGATTACGGAAAGCTTGAAAATGTTCATTACGGTGCAAAAATCAGAAAACAGTCTTATAACGCTCTGCTTTTAAAGAACTCAATTAATCTTGGAGCTTGCGTTGATTACAATACATCTTCTTCTCCTTCACTTGATAACGTTTTACTTGAATACAGCGAAAACGGCAAGGGAGATTACAGACATTCACCTATCGAACTTATCATGCCCGACGGAACTTATGTTTCTGATTTTGTATATAATTCTCACGAGATTAGTGACAAACCATATACATCTAAATCACTTCCCACAGCTTACGGAAACGCGCAATGTCTTACCGTAACGCTTACGGACAAAAAGTATGCTAACATTCATTTAAAGCTTAGCTACACAGTTTTTGAGGACTGCGACGTTATTGTTAGAAATGCTATACTTCTTAATAATGGTGTTAGAGATATTAAGATTAATAAGATTATGAGTTTCTCACTTGATCTTCCATCGAGCTATTTTGATATTGTTACATTGAGTGGTTCTTGGAACAAGGAGGCACACGTACATTCGACTCCCGTTTCTGAATGTATTTTCGTTAATTCCTCAACAGTCGGGGCTTCATCAAACAGACATAATCCCGCTTTCATGCTTAAAGCTAAGGGCTCCGATTATTCACACGGTAACGTTTATGGCTTTAACCTTATTTATTCTGGTAATCACTATTCTGCTATTGAGGGATCACCTTTTGGCACGACAAGAGTTATGAGCGGTATCAATCCACATTGCTTTAATTGGATTTTAAAGAGTCGCGAGAGCTTTGAAACTCCACAAGCGGTACTTACTTATTCATCAGAAGGCATTAATAAAATGGCTCAGAATATGCATTCGTTCGTTAACGAGCATATCGTTCGCGGCATTCATAAAAATGCTGAGCGTCCAGTTGTTATTAACAACTGGGAGGCGATGATGTTTAATTTCAACAAGCAGAAAATCGTTGCTCTTGCTGACAAAGCCAAAAAGCTTGGTGTTGAGATGCTCGTACTTGATGATGGTTGGTTTGGTGCCAGAAACAATGATAGAGCAGGTCTTGGCGACTGGGTTGTTAATACTAAAAAGTTACCCGGTGGCTTGAAATCCCTTGCAAATGCCATCAATAATCGTGGGATGAAATTCGGTCTTTGGTTTGAGCCGGAATGCGTTAATCCGGATTCTGATCTCTACCGTTCACATCCTGAGTGGGCTATATCAGTTCCCTCTCGTGAGGCATCTTTAGGCAGAAATCAGCTCGTTCTTGACCTTACGAGAAAGGAAGTTAGAGATTATATTATTAATTCCGTTCACAAAATTCTTTCAAGTGCAAATATTGAGTACGTTAAGTGGGATTACAACCGTCACATTAGTGATATGTATTCTGCAACTCTTCAAAATCAGGGTGAATTTTATCACAAGTATATTCTTGGTCTTTACGAAGTGCTCGGCAAGATTTTTTATGAGCTTCATCCGAACATTTTGTTTGAGAGCTGTTCGTCAGGTGGAAATCGATTTGACCTTGGTATGCTTTGCTTCTCCCCACAAATTTGGACTAGTGACGATACTGACCCCATTGAGAGACTCGATATTCAAGGTGGTATGTATAATTTCTATCCTCCCTCAACTATTTCTGCTCACGTTTCGATGTCACCGCACTCACAAACACTTAGAAATACACCTATTTCAACAAGATTTAACGTTGCATCCTTTGGTGTGCTTGGCTATGAGCTTGATTTTGCTGAATTGACACCCGATGAATTAAGACAGGTTAAAAAGCAAATTGCTTTCTACAAAGCACATAGAAGAACCTTCCAATACGGAAAATTTGAATTTGTTTCTGTTGATAATCCCTATCAGCTTTCTTGGCAGATTTCTGGTAACGGTGAAATTATTGCCGGATTTTTCCAAAAGCATCAGGTTTCAGGACCTTACCGTGATAGACTTACTATTCCAAGTGCGCGCCCTGAAAAGCTTTACTCGGTTGAATGCTATAAGCAAAAGCTAAGAATAAAAACATTTGGGCCTCTTATTAACCATATAAGCCCAATAAGAATTAAGGCGGATAGTTTATTGCTTAGAACTATTGACAAGCATTTCTCTATGGATGATGGGCACGAAGTATATCAATGCTACGGTGACATTCTTAATTTTGGTATCAATCTTGAAATGCAATTCGAGGGTACAGGATATAATGAAAAAATCAGAGTGCTTGGCGACTTTGGAAGCAATCTGTATTTAGTAAAGGAGATTTAATATGAATAGACAACAAAAAATTAATAAGTATTGTTTCGGTCTTGGAACTGTAGGTAGAGATGCTCTTTATTCACTAGTTAGTATGTATTTGCTTGTGCATCTTACTGACGTTGTTAAGTTCTCTGACAAGGGGCTTGGTGTTATCGGTATTATGCTTACACTTTTTGGTACTTTTGATGCGGTAATTGACCCATTCGTTGGTGCTATCGTTGACAATACCAAAACTAAATGGGGCAAATTTAAGCCTTGGATTCTTATTGGTATGATTGGTATTGCTATACTTACTGTATTGATGTTCCATAACTTTGAAATGAGTGAAACTGCACACATCGCGCTTCTTGCAGTTACATATCTTCTCTTTAGCATTTTCTTCTCTCTTAACGACATTTCATATTGGTCACTTATGCCTGCAATTTCTAAGGAGCAGAGTGTTCGTGAGAGTGTTGGTGCGTTTGCAAGAATTTGTGCCAACGTTGGTATGTTTGCAATGGTTCTTATTTATCTTAATGTTCCAAGCTTCTTTACAGGAATTGGACTTAATGCTCGTGACAGCTATTTCGTGTTCGCGATTATTATTGCTATTATTATGATGGCGTTCCAAAGTATCACTTTGTTTGGTGTTAAAGAAGATCGTTCTCAACTTGAAAATACAGAGCGTACTTCTCTTAAAGATCTTTTCTGTGCACTCTTCAAGAATGATCAGCTTCTTGTAACTGCTATTTCGATGGCTCTCTTTATGATTGGATATTGCACCACAACTGGATTTGGTACATACTATTTTAAATATGCCGTTAAGAACGAGGACTTGTATATGGTATTTGCAGCGGTTCTTGCTGTTGCTCAGCTTACTGCTCTTTCCGTATTCCCTCTTTTCAGAAAGAAATTCACAAGAAAACAGCTTTATACCGGTTCTATGATAGCAGTTACAATTTCTTACGTTATCTTCTTCCTTTCATTCGAATGGCTCCCACTTATCGTTCTTGCGGGTTTAGGACTCTTCTTTGCTCAAGCATTTATTCAGTTGCTTATGCTCCTCTTCCTTGCGGATGCGGTTGAATACGGTGAATGGAAGCTCGGCAAGAGAAACGAAGCGGCTAGCTTTGCGGTTCAACCCTTCATCAATCAGTTTGGCGGTGCTGTAAGCAAGGGTATTGTTTCATTCACTCTTATTATTTCAGGTATAAATATGATTGCACAATCACTTACAGGTGATAAGCTTCTTGATGCAGAATATATTATGAACAATACAAGTGATACATCCGTTTGGATTATGAAGCTCTCAATGATGATTCTTCCTCTTATTTGTATTCTTGTTGGTTTCTACCTCTATCACAAGAAATTCAAGATCGATGAAGAATTTTATGCAAAAATTTGCAAGGATCTTGAAGAAAGAAACAAAAAATAATATTTAAGAAGCTCTCTTTGAGGGCTTCTTTTTTCGACTTTATTTTGATAATTTTTGTAGTATAATAACAACAATATTATTTTTCTACCATATATTACCATTTGTTGCGTATATTCGGGTTAAAAAACAAATAAGTTTTTATGTGAAAAAATGATACAATTATATTATCAAATTAATGGGGGTTATTATGGATTTTACTCTAATTCAAAAAATCGAGGTTCACGGGATGCGTTATAAGCTTTTACGTTCAAATTTTTGCAGAGGATATTATGTGATCGTTATTGAAAGCAAAGATGATTTTTGTTGTGAAAGCTTTGCAGAAAATAATAAAGATAATGCATTGGATTTGTTTTATGAAATTGCTGCAAGTGCAACTGAGCCCTGTTCCTTGCGTGGAATAATAATGGATAACGAAAAAAGAGTGTTTTTAGCAAATAAGGGATAAAATATATATTTTTCTATTGATTTTAAAAATTTTTGGTGATATAATTCTAATATAGATTGCTCTAATTTAGGAGGACCTTATGAATAGAATTTATATCAACGATGGTTGGCTTTTTGCTAGAGAATTTAAAGAAGAATATAAAAACGGAATAGTTGACTCGGATATGAAGGAAATTCGTATTCCTCACACTACTCGCGAATTACCCTTCAACTATTTTTCAGAGGAAGAATATCAAATGCTCTCTGCTTATCGCAAGGTGATTTTTGCGCCTGCGGAGTGGAAGGATAAGCGCGTTCTTATAACCTTTGAGGGCGCGGCGCATTATGCTGTTGTTTATTTGAACGGTGAAAAGATTGGCGATCATTATTCGGGTTATACCGCTTTCACTATTGAATTGACAGGTAAATTAAAGATAAATGAAGAAAATATTTTAGTTGTTAAGCTCAATTCAAGAGAAAGCTTGAATATTCCGCCTTTTGGTAACGTTATTGACTATATGACATACGGTGGCATTTATCGTGATGTTTATATTGATGTTAAAGAGCAATGCTATATTGCCGATATATTTGCAAAGCCCGAATTTACGGGAAAAATCGTTTGTGATATTACTCTTAACGGCGAGTTGCCTGCTAACTCTTACATTAGGCAAGCGGCTGTTCTTTTGGACACGCAAGAGGTCATTCCTTTAGGTGAGCGTGAAATTAATACAAACGAATTCTCCGTTCACGGATTTATTCGTAACATAAAGCTTTGGGATATTAATCATCCTAACCGATATCTTGTGAAAACAGAGCTTCTTTCAAGTGGTAGGGTTATTGATACGCACGAAGTTAAGGTTGGCTTTAGAAGTTCGAAATTCACAAATGACGGATTTTTCCTCAATGGCAGACGAGTGCAGATAAGGGGCTTAAATAGACATCAAAGCTATGCTTATGTTGGATATGCTATGCCTGAATCTATCCAGAGAGACGATGCGAGGGTTTTAAAGAATCTTGGTGTTAATGCGGTTAGAACTTCACACTATCCTCAATCACATTATTTTATTGACGAATGCGATAAGCTCGGAATTCTTGTTTTCACTGAAATTCCCGGTTGGCAGCATATTGGTGACAAGGCATGGCAAGATCAAGCAGTTAAAAATGTGGAAGAAATGATTTTGCAATACCGCAATCACCCATCAATCGTTATTTGGGGTGTTCGTATCAATGAGTCAAGAGATAACCACGATTTTTATGTTAGAACCAATGAATTGGCACATAAGCTTGACCCGACGAGACAAACAGGCGGAGTACGAAATTTTGCAAAAAGTGAGCTTTTAGAAGATGTTTATACATACAATGACTTTTTGCACGATGGCAGAAAGCCCGGTTGTTCTCCTAAAAAGAATATCACTTCCAACAAGAAAAAGCCATTTTTGATTACTGAAAATAATGGTCATATGTTCCCCACCAAGAGCTTTGATAATGAGGAGCACCGCTTAGAGCACGCACTTCGTCACGCGAGGGTGCTTAATGATGTTGCATCACATTCAGATATTTGTGGTAGCTTTTCTTGGTGTATGGCCGATTACAATACGCACAAGGATTTTGGTAGTGGTGACAGAATTTGCTATCACGGTGTTACTGATATGTTCCGCAATCATAAGATGGCGGCTGCGGTTTACAAATCGCAAGACAACGTTAACGATGTTCTTGAGATTAGCTCGTCAATGGATGTTGGTGAGCATCCTGCTTCAATTAAAGGTAATGTTTGGATTTTTACAAATGCGGATAGTGTTAAAATGTATAAAAATGATAAGTTTATCAAGGAATACATTCCACACAACAAGCATTTTGAGTCGATGGTTAAGAGTCCTGTTTTGATAGACGATTATATTGGAAATCTTCTTGAAACTGAAGAAAAGATGTCACCGAAAAAGGCAAAATATATTGCTAAGACTCTTAATTATATTGGGCTTAACGGATATACTAAAATAACACCTAAGCTTGCAAGAATGGCAGCAAAATGTATACTTATTTACGGAATTAGCATAAACAAAATCGTTGACCTTTATACAAAATATGTTGGCGATTGGGGTGGCAAGAGCACGGTTTACCGCTTTGAAGCGATTAAGGGTGGAAAGGTTGTTAGAACCGTTACTAAAACACCAATGAGCAAAATGCAGCTTGAAATTGATGCACCGAATACCGTTTTGAGCGAAAAGACGTCCTATGACGTGGGCGTTGTGAGAATTCGCGCTACTGACGAAAACGGTAATCTTCTTCCCTACTCCAACGAGGCAATTAAGCTGACAGTTGATGGTCCGCTTGGAGTGATTGGTCCCGATATGATTTCATTAAGGGGCGGAATGAGCGCGTTTTACGTTAAAACAAATAGTCAAAAAGGTAAAGCCAAAGTTACGATTTCTTGTTCGCATCTTGATGATAAGATTATTGAATTTGAGATTGTTTAATACTTCTATTTATAATTTTATTTTAATTCGTTCCCCTCATCCACCGCTAAAGCGGTCCCCCTTCCCCTCGATGGGAAGGCATAAGAAAATGCTCCCTAGTGGGAGCATTTTTTATTCTAATTCAAGTGATTTTTTGAGAAATTCAATAACGCGTGCGCGATACTGACCTATCATAATGTCTTCGCGAACGGGGTCATATTTATTATTTCCGCCGTCAACGAAATAGTCGAGTGTATTTCGATTTATGGATATAGAATTTAAAGGCCAACCTGCCTGACGTTTGGGTGATGGAGTATCGACCATATAAAACGCGCTTGCGCGATTTACTTCGCCCGTTTCCATAAAGGTGTGTATCTTGCCTTGATTGTACACGGCAATACCGTCAACGTAATATGCAAGTACCTTGCCTCCAAGCGAATGAACTAGATTTGAGTAGTATTCTATGCTCTCTTCATCTGTCATTCTTTCTCTGCCCTGCGGTGTTCGAATATTAAGTCCGGGTTGGCGAGGATCATCAAGGGGTAAGCAATCGAAATAAAGTCCTGAATCATTACAGATAACTCTATCAAAAAACTGACCGTAATAGCGCGCTTTGATTTCTGCGTTTTCTATAGGTGTTTTCCCTGCTTCCTCGGGCTCAGCTTCAATATGAAGGTCGCGCAGAGTGTAAAACTCAACGTCGCAGCCCGTTAAAAATCCCTCAAAACGCGGGATTTTTGATGGATTTGTTGTTCCGATTAAAATTTTGATTTTATTACTCATTGTATTTTCTTTCCTTCAGCAAATGCTTTACCTGCAGCATCACCTATTTTCCAATAGGTATGTGTCGAGCTATCATAGGTGATGGGATTAAGTTTATGAATGTCGATTTGCCCCTTTTCGTTGAGGATTTCTTCCTTTGCAGATACGTTTACTATCTCACCTATGCAGATACCGTCCTCGTTGAATTTGATGAGATTACATTCAACCGTCATTGGAAGCTCTACGATAATTGGGGCGTTGACAAAATTGCTTTTTGTATGGTGGAAGCCCGCGCGATCGAATTTATTGGGTACGTCATTTGCAGAAACAATACCGACATAGTCACACTCTGCTACTGTTTCGGCAGTTGCAAAGCTCAACGTAAACGCACCTGTTTTCTTTATGTTTTCGGTAGTTTTGTGCTCGTGCGCAAGGCAGACCATAACCTGATTTGTATCGTAAATTCCACCCCAAGCGGCGTTCATAGCATTGGGATTTCCATTTTCATCATTAGTGCCAACAATAAGCACGGGCATAGGATATAACCACGATTTCGGTCCAAAATTCTTTCTCATTTTTTAGTCCTCCATAATTTATTGAAATAATTATATCACTTTGAAAATTAAATTGCAATATTAATTGCAAAATTGTTTAATTTATGGTATAATTAAGTCAAAGAAGGTGATATTTTGACAAGAGATGAATTAGCATTACACATTAAAACTCGTTATAATATCGAGTATGATTTCCCTTTTGAAGATGAATTTGATGCTTGGGCATTTCGACATTCTGACAATAAAAAGTGGTTTGCTCTCGTTATGAGAATTAAAAAGTGCAAGCTTGGAATTGATAGTGACGAATATATTGATGTTGTTAACCTCAAATGTGCGCCCGAAATTATGGACGATTTATATTTTGAAAACGGTATTTTCCCTGCTTATCATATGAATAAAAAGCATTGGCTTACACTTTGTCTTGATGGTTCGTGCGATGATGAAACAATCAAATGGGTTACAAAAATTAGCTATGATTTGACTAAAAAGAAGATTAGAACAAAAAAAGTCCTTGAATAACTCAAGGACTTTTTTACTATTTAATCATTCCGTAGCCGCCTGCGTATTTACTAACTTCACTTGCAACAACAAACACTTTATTATCACAACAAGCTCTTATGTCTTTTAAGGTTTTGGGCGTTTCTTTACGTGGTAAAACGATGAAAATCATATTCATTTTATCAACAGAACCATGACCTTCGAAAACCGTATAACCGCGGTTGTTTTCTTTAAGATATGTAGTAATAAGCTCGGTGCTTTCATCATTGGCAATAAGCTCCAAGTTAGAAGTACCTATACCTATTTTATTTTCAAGCGTTGAGCCAAGGTAAAGACCCGTTGCATAACCAAAGCAATAAAATAAAAGCAATATGTAGTTATCTCCAAGCGTGCCAATAATTGTGGAGACTACAAGACCCCAAATCATACATTCGGTAAAACCAAGCATTGCTGCTTTTTTGCGCTGCCCCTTAACCATCATACAGGTTTTAAGAGATGATATAGTGATTTCAACTATTTTTGCAGCACAAACGAGAAAGCACACCGCAATAGGCGGCAATAAAGCTAAAAATTCTGACATTTTACTGCTCCAGTGTTAGTGATTAATTAGGATTTTCGGGAATAATAAATGCTGCGATGATGTATGCAAGTACACCACAACCACCAGCAAGAGTCAAAACTACAGCTACAAGACGAACAATTGTGGGGTCCATATTAAAGTATTCGGCCAATCCACCGCAAACACCACAAATTTTTTTATTGTTCTTTGATCTAAAAAGTTTCTTTTCCATTTGAAATCCTCCTATCAAGTTGATGCATACAGTATATCACAAAAAAATATATTTTTCAATAGATATTTCAATAAAAATGTCAAATTTAAAAATATATTCGACAGTTTAAAAAATATTTTAATAATTTTTGCAAAAGGTCTTTTATTTCTCTGAATTTTATGGTATAATTATTTGTAAAAATTTGTCTTCACGGAGGTTAATATGAACAAAATTCTCAAATTATTAACATTGTTCCTTGTTCTTGTTATGCTCGTTCAGTCAACTGTTGTAAGTGTTTTTGCATTTACCCCTGTTGAAGTTGACACAAGCATACAACAAGCTGCAGGACAACCATCAAAGTATTCAAGTCAATACAATTCAGGTCAGCGAGACGTTGTGGCTACTACTCTTAACGGCACGAGCGCGGATGCTTACTATAGCGGAAGCTATGAATACGATGTGCTTTCCGAAAAGAGCGCTAATGAAATTAAAAGTGCGCTTGCTACTCTTATGAAGAGCACACACTCCTACATATCTTCTTACAATGACTGTCATTACAAAGTAGACAGAACAGACTGTGAAAACGAAGATGGAAGAGTTTCCCTTATTTATACTAATTATTCCGCTACTATGAGTCAGTGGAATGGATGGAACCGCGAACACGTTTGGCCTCAATCTCTCGGTGGTGGTAATACAAGTGGTGGTGGTGCTGACTTGCATCACATTCGTCCCTCTGATGCTGTAGTTAACAGTACTCGTGGAAATAAAAAGTATGGTAACACAAATGGTGGAACAGCAAAATACGGTTCCAACCCAGCTACTGGTTATCTTGGCGGTTATTACAACTCTACATATTTTGAACCTCTTGATAACGTTAAAGGTGACGTTGCAAGAATCGTTCTCTACGTTTGGATTAGATGGGGCTCATCTTGGGGCGCTGATTCCGTTACTGAAGTATTCCAGAGTGTTGACGTTCTTCTTGAATGGATGCTTATTGACCCCGTTGACACTTGGGAGCTTGGAAGAAATGAGGTAGTTCAGGATATTCAGGGTAACAGAAACGTGTTTATCGATTATCCCGAATACGCTTGGCTCGTTTTCGGACGTGAGGTTCCTGATGAGCTTGTTTCTCCATCCGGTGAAGCAAGCGGTGGTGGATGTGATCACGTAGGCGGTAGTTCTGCTACTTGTACAACTACACAAACTTGTACAAAATGTGGAAAAACAATGGTTGAAGCATTGGGCCACTCTTGGAATAACGGTGAGGTGACAACGCCTGCAGGTTGTACAACTAACGGTGTTAACACAATTACCTGCACACGTTGTTCAACAACTAAAACAACTACTATTTCTGCTCTAGGTCACTCTTATGGTGCGTGGATTATTGACAAGGAAGCAACTGCAACCGAGGACGGATCCAAGCACAGAGATTGTTCTGTCTGCGGAAATACGGAAACGATTGTTATCAAGTATGATCATACTCACTCATATACATCCGTTGTGACCAAACCCACTTGCACATCTCAGGGTTATACAACTCATACCTGTGATTGCGGTGATTCTTATATTGATTCTTATACCAACACTGTAAATCACGCATACGAAAATGGGCTCTGCACTGTTTGCGGTCAGAAAGAACCTACAACACCCGTAGGTACTAAGGATGATTTTGCTAATATAGTTGTTGAATTGAACAACGGTACTGTTTCCGGTGAAGAAAAATATCAAAAGATTTGCAAGGCAATCAATATATATAACAGTCTTTCACAAGCAGATAAGGATTCGCTTAGTGAACAATACGCAAAATTCAAGAGCTTGGTTTCTGAATATAATGAAGAAGCTATTACTGCAAACGATGAATCAGTTGCTATAAATAATATTTTAATTTCTATTTCAATTAGCACTGCGGCTGTTTCCTTTGCAGCATTAATGCTTTTGAAAAAGAAGGATTTTTAATTGGAGGTTAATATGAAAAGAATTTTATTATGTTTATTGTTAATATTCTCAATGGTTATTTTCCTCCCCTCTTGTAAGGATAATACCATAGAGGAGAATCCCGAATTTGCTAAATTCAATACGATGTTTGATATGGCTTTCAGTAATTACACAATTACTGTTGATACAACCTCTAAAAATGGATGCGTAATTAATGACAAATACGTTATTGCAACCGTTGACGGAGTGAAAACAGTTTCTTATAGAGTTGAGGTTTTGAACACCTTCAATCTTGATGACGAAGCAATTACGGTGCCCGATAGCTATAAGTCGGTTTATGAAGGAACTTGTGAAGCGGATAAATTAACTCCCGCAAGTGCGATTATTCCTTCAACGTCAGCTTCTGCTTCGTTTATGAACTTTGATGTTCCAAAATTTAAATTTTCTTATAATTATATTGATAACGATATGATTATTCCCGGAAAATTTATGGGAAAAATCACTTCTCTTGACGGATTTATGGGCTTGAACGTTGAAGCAAGCGAATCAAGCTTTACTCTTGAATATGGCGTGAATGCACCCATATCAATGCAGGTTACTTACGTTACGAATAACGGAAATACAGTTGTAATTACATACACATTTAACTAAAAAAATTAAGGGGCTCTAATTGAGCCCCTTAATTTTTATATTAACATCATATATTTAGTTCCGTTTTCCTTTAGCCATTTGCGTTGGGTTTTATAGCTTGGTAGAATATTTTCAACCTCTTTCCAAAAACGTTTCGAATGGTTCATCTCAATAAGGTGCGCAAGCTCGTGAACGATAACGTAATCAAGAATTTCACTTGGCATAAGAGCCACAAGCGCATTAAAATTTAGATTTTTCTTTGTTGAGCAGCTTCCAAAACGAGTTTTTTGGAATTTTATGGAGATTCGATTATATTGAACATTCATAATTTTTGCAAAATATTCAACTCGTTTAGTTATAACAATTTTAGCATTTTTTCTTAGCTCGTTTTTCTCTGCTTCGCTTAGTTTCCTGGACATTGTTGCGAGCTTATCTTTTGCATCAGAAAGATGCTTATCAATCCATTGGCTTTTAGAATTCAGGAACGCCTCAATGTCTTTAACACTCATTTTTAGCGGAGCGCGGACTATTATTTTTGCTTCTCTGCTAATCTCAACGGAAATACTTTTTCTTTTGCTTCTTTTAAGCACGTATTCGTATTTATTCATTGATAAAATTGATATTTATTGCACCGACTCCGCCGTCAATTTCAAGCTTATATTGACCGTTGCCGATTTTCGTATTACCTTTTATATCGGTACCGTTTAAGGTGATTGAGCCAATGCCCGTATCTATATCAAGCGTATAATCGTCCATTTTGCCAATAAGATTGATATTGGTTTCACCAACTCCGCAATCAATATTTGATTTGCCCTTGATTGCAGAGGTTATATTGGCTTTTCCGACGCCGAGGTCGAGATCGAGGCGTTCAATTTCTCCGCCTTTTATATTGATAGAACCTGCGCCTGCATCAATTTCAACGCTTTGGGAATTAAGACGTTCAATTTCAATTGAGCCCGCGCCCGCATCAAGCTCGAAGGACAGGAACATTGCGTCGGAGGGTATGGTAAGAATGATTTCACCGCTTTTTCCGTAATTGATGGAAAATACTTGATGTTGCTTTTGTTTGATTTTTAGCGTGGAATCGCTTGTTACGTTTAATTTTCCTATATTCGTTGATAATGCAAATTTATCACCGAGAACTATTTTTAAGCTCGCTGCAGAAAGATCAATATCAATTCTTTCAATATTTTGTGAAAGCTCTATTGAATACATCTCGTCAAGCACGCTATTATTACTAATTCCAAAAATCGTTCCCATAAGACCAATACCTCCAAAAATTATTGCCGCAGCCAAGGAAAAAGCCAAAAAAAGCGCAAAATATTTTATAACTCTTTGAAAATGCGTCATTTAATATCAACTCCTCCGAAGGTGCATAAGCCCTCAACGTAGATAGTGTGAATTGCAGAATTATCGTGGTTTTTCATAACCTCAACACCGCCGAAAACTGAGGTTGTATTGGTTACAATTTTTACGTTATCGGGAACGAGAATATCAACGCCGCCAAAAACACAGCAAACCTTTATTACACAGTCGCGGTCAATAATCGCGTTTCTGAGGTCACAGTCAATGCCTCCGAAAACTGCAGTTAAATCCGCTCCCTCGAACACAACATTATCAAAATCCATTTCAGTTCCGCAGAATACCGCCGTACCCTGCTGAAGATTTTTGCCTTCCTTTTTGATTTCCTTGATTATTCTGTCGGTTTTATCCTTTTTGAAGGATGAGAAAATCATTTTCAAGCCAACAAGGCCGATAAAAACGGGTAGCGAAATCTTCCAAATCATATCCCAGCTAATGATTTCCTGTGCGGAAAGAAGCAATAAAATACCTATGCAAAGTCCAAATACGGCTCCGCCCTTGTTTCTGTCCTGAATTAAGCCCACGAATGACGGAATGATGATGAAGAGAGTCCACCAACCGTCAAAAAAGAGGTCGAAATTGATAACGCCAAATGAGTTGAGTGCGAGAATTACCGCCGCTATAACGAGGACGATGCCCCATATTGTTCGTTTTAAGTTTTTCATAAACATTTCTCCTTTCGGTTTATGCTTTAATTATAGCACAAATGAAGAAATTTGCAATACTTTTTAGTTGCTTTTTTGCTACTTAGGGTTGCATTTTGCTTTTTATGCTTGAATTTGAGGAGGTTTTATGATATAATTAAGAAAATTTATGTGAAAGGAGAAGAAAATGAAAAAGAAGCTAACTATTGGAATTCTTGCGCACGTTGATGCAGGAAAAACTACGCTTTCCGAGGCGTTGCTCTATATTTCGGGCAAGATTAGGACTCTTGGACGAGTTGATCACAAGAACACTTTTCTTGATACTAATGCGGTTGAACGCGAGCGTGGTATAACCATCTTTTCAAAGCAGGCGCGTTTTAGTAGCGAAAACTGTGATTTTATTCTCCTTGATACACCCGGACACGTTGATTTTTCTGCCGAAACCGAGCGTGTTCTTTCCCTTTTGGATTATGCAATTTTGGTTATAAGTGCGGCGGACGGAGTTCAAAACCACACGCGTACACTTTGGAATTTGCTTGAATACTACAATATTCCTACCTTTATTTTCGTTAACAAAAGTGACATTGCAATAAAGACAAAGGATGAACAGGAAGCAGAGATTTGTTCAGTTTTATCTCCTAATTGCATTGCTTTTTTTGACACTCAATCAAAGCACGAGCTTGATGAGAAATTAGCTCTTGTAAATGAAGCGTTTTTAGAGGATTTTCTTGCCGAAATTCCTATTGATGACGGAGAAATAGCTACTCTTATTTCAGATAGAGCTTTATTCCCCGTTGTTTTTGGATCGGCGCTTAGAATGTCAGGAATTGACTTTTTAATTGAGGTTATTGATAAATACTCTCTTTCTCCTATATATGATAATCGTAATTTTGGCGCAAAGGTATATAAGATTGCTCGTTCAGGCAACACTCGACTTTCCTATATGAAGTTGACAAGCGGGACTTTATCTGCACGTGATGAAATTTCATATTTAACTGCCGATGGCAATAGAGTTACAGAAAAAGTTAGTCAAATACGACTTTATTCGGGGGATAAATTTGAACAGGTTGAGTCTGTAAGTGCAGGAGAAATTTGCGCTATAATTGGACTTTCGTCCACTTATGCAGGTCAAGGAATTGGAATGGAATCTGATACTTGCAAGCCAGTTCTCGAGCCTGTGTTGTCTTATAGGATAATTCTTCCTGATGGTAGCGACGCGAATTTATACTTTCCAAAGTTAAAAGAACTTGAAGAGGAAGAACCTTCCCTTCATCTCTATTGGAATGAAGAATTATCGCAAATTGAAGCGCGACTTATGGGAGAGATACAAATTGATCTTTTGAAAAGATTGATTTTTGACAGATTCAATATTGAGTGTCAATTTGGTGCGGGTAACATTCTTTATAAAGAAAAAATAAAGTCAAAAGCAATCGGTATTGGACATTTTGAGCCACTACGTCACTATGCCGAGGTGCAGCTCTTACTAGAGCCGCAACCCAAGGGTACAGGTTTGATTTTTGACACAAAGATTCCCGAAAATATGCTTGCGACAAACTGGCAACGTCTTATTTTGTCGCATTTATATGAGAAAAATCATCGCGGAGTTCTTACGGGTGCGTTGCTTACGGACACTAAAATTACGCTTGTGGCAGGCAAATCACACCTGAAGCACACAGAGGGTGGAGATTTTAGAGAAGCAACATTGCGCGCAGTTCGTCACGGACTTATGGTTGGTGGTTGCACACTTCTTGAGCCATATTACAAATTTAGACTTGAAATTCCCTCCTCTCTTGTTGGCAGAGCAATGAACGATTTGCAAATGAGGAGTGCGGAGTTTGAAATTGAAAGCACAACCGAGGATTTCACAAATATTACAGGTCGTGCGCCTGTTGCCACACTTCACGATTACGTGGGAGAGGTTATTTCATATACGCGCGGTCTTGGTCGACTAACTTGTGTAAGCGACGGATATGACGAATGCCACAATCAAGAGGAAATAGTTACCCAAAAGGGTTATGACCCCGAAGGTGATACGGATAACTCTCCTCATTCGGTTTTCTGCGCTCATGGTGCAGGATTTGTGGTAAATTGGCGCGAGGTTGAACAATACAAGCATCTCGATGCGGGTATTTCCCTTTCTCAAAATGAGGTTGCTATTATTCCAAGAGTGGCTTCACTTGCCAAGAATTACTCACTTTCCGAAGAAGAGGTTGAGGCAATAATGATGCGTACCTTTGGACCGATTAGACGAAAAAAATATAGTGAGCCAAAGGTGATTTCTGCAGGCAAGATTAAGCCGAATAAAAAGCTTTTAGTCAAGCAAGAAAGTATGATTATAATTGACGGTTACAACCTTATTTACTCTTGGGATACATTGAAGGAAATTTCGGATTATTCACTTGAAAAGGCGCGTGAAACTTTGATGGATATTTTGTCGAATTACGTTGCTTTCACAAAAGAAAAATTGTTTCTTGTATTTGATGCTTATCTTGTTAAAGAAGGCATTGGTTCTGAATTTGAAAATGATGGCTATAAGGTGGTATTCACAAAGGAAAATCAAACCGCCGATGCCTACATCGAAAGAATGATGCACGAGCTTGGACCTAATTACAAGATTAGAGTTGTTACAGGTGACCGTCTCGTTCAATTTGCAGCAGTTCATTCGGGCATTTCACGAATGACCACAAAAGAATTCGTTGACGAGCTGATTACTGTTGGAAATGAGATAACTGATTTTGTGAAGAAATTGGCGGAAAAACAAGAATCATAATCACCAGTGAAACTGGTGATTATGATTCTTCCTTGACAAAACCTTCCAATACGTATATAATGGAATTGGAAATAATTACTTCGATCAAGAAAGTGGTTGGTATTACCTCAATGCAAGATACTACTCTCCCGAGTGGAGAAGATTTATTTCTCCTGACGACACTTCTTATCTTGATCCCGAAATTCCAAACGGTTTACATCTTTACTTTGACTAAAAATAATCAAGAGAGGTTCTACAATGAAATTTTCGATAAAATTCCATATCATAGTTTTGATTCTATGTGCAACGTCGATATTTACAGCTTGTTTAAGTTCTAATTCGAATGAATTAGAATATGAAATAAATAGCGATAAAAAAACCTGCACAATAACGGGAATTGGCGATTATGAGGGAGATGAAATCGTAATACCTGAAAAAATAGGGGAATATACAGTAACAGCAATTGCCGATAAAGCATTTAATTCATCAAATATAAAAACAGTTTTCATGCCCGCAACAGTTATTGAAATAGGAGAAAGGGCTTTTGCTGATTGTTATAATCTTGAATGCGTAGTAGGGTTAGATACATCATCTTCTTTAGAATCAATAGGCAATGGAGCATTTTTTGCCTGTAGGTCTTTGCAAGAAATAACCATACCATCGACTGTTACATATATAGGTATTGAAGCATTTGGATATTGTATTAATCTTAAAAATGTTTCGTTTGCCAAAAGCAATCGAGATTTGCGTATTTCTGAATATGCATTTTTTGGATGTTATTCATTAACTTCAATTACTTTGCCTAAGCAGTGTTCTTCGTTAGGATTTCTTGCTTTTTCCCAAACCTCGATAGAAAATATATATGTAGATCCAAATCATTCTTTCTGTAAATCAATAGATGGTGTTCTTTTTGCTGATATTGATGGTGTTGGAATTGGAGCATATCCTTGTTCCAAAAATGATTATTCATATGAAATACCATTCGGAACAATTTGGATTGAACCCGGAGCTTTTGGATTCAATGAATTTATTCATGAACTATATATACCTAAATCAGTTTCATATATCTATGGCGGTATTTTATACAATTCCCCGAATTTAACAACTATTCGTTATAGAGGCACAATAGAAGAGTGGGACAGTATTAACAAATATAGTAATTGGGATGAAGGTTCTCCTGAATACACAATCTATTGCACCGACGGTCAAATTTCCAAAGACGGCACAGTAACCTATAACTAAAACAAACAGGCCGGTCTGCAGATTTGTGGGCCGGCGGTTGAAAAAGCGACGTTGTTGCTATCCATAACACAAGCGGTACAAAAATTGTTGAATACGCTTATGATGCTTGGGGTAATTATTCCTCCCTAAAGGAGCCAATAAACAAACGGTCTGCGATATTTCGCAGACCGTTCTTTTGATACTTTTAATATTTTAAGCATTTTAGATACGCTTTGTTTTCTTCGCTTACACGATAGCTTTCAAGTGCTTTTTGAATTGCTTTATTATGTGTCCATTTATCTTTGATAAGTTTATTTTCGATATATGGCAAGGTTGCTTCGTATTGCTTTGCAAGAGCTGTAGCAAAATACCACGCGATCATCATTTTTAGATAATAATCATCACCTTCCACTTTAGAAACGAGGTCGAGATATTCAACTTTAAAATCCTCGTTGAGATAATGTACCATCAACATTTCAATGGCGAAGCGTTGCGTGTAAATATGCTCACTTTTAAGCCACTTTTTTATATAAATAAGCGCTTTTTCTTTGTTTTTTGCAAAGCATTTTGGACGGAGTGAGTCGCAAACCGACCAGTTATCAATATATGGCAAAAGCTTTTCCAATTCAATAAGAAACTCTTCAAAGTCCTTCATTTCGGAAATTATATAGCAATGTAGATGATATTCCTCAAAATATGTATGTGGTAATGAATTAATGAAAGCGATATATTCCCCGTTTTTATATAGCTCTTTAGCAAGCTTTTTGACTTGTGGCAATCTCACACCAATCATACTATCGAGTGAGATATTAGGTATTAACTTGGATGTGAAATCGCGGTATTTTATATCTTGCATTTCTAAAAGTTTGCTTAATATAGCCATATTTTTAAATATCCTTTACTAATTTTTTCAACGTAATGCTAATTGGGAAAATTAAAAGTCCAACTGCAAAGTTACCAATCATATGAATTATATCAAAGGTGAGTCCTGCGGCAATCCAAGTGAGTGTTTGCTCAAAGGTAAATCCGTACATCAATGCCTGAACGGGTGCATATAAAGCACCAAAGAAAAGTCCATGCAACGCGCAAATAAGCGGATATACAACAATGGATACCGACTTGGGCATATTTTTAGGCAAAAGCATAGTGATGCCCCAAAGAATTGTCCAAATATAGAGATACGGAATCCACCAAGCATTAAAGCCCGCGAAAAGTCCGTTTAATAAAACATAAACATATATTGGAATTAATGCTTTTTTTCTGAAAACTATTGTGTAGGTAATCGTTAACATTCCGAGCAGGTGAATGTTGGGAAGTGCTTCCATTACGATTTTGGAAATAAACATCAAAGCGCCGAGAATGGCAAAAAGACATATTTCCTTTATAGAAAGATTCTTTTTGTTTTGCTTAATCATAATTATTTAGAACGTACAAAAGAGTATGTATATCCCTCAGTTATTTCGGTTGTATCAACACCACTCATTCCGTATTCACCATTTATATAGAACGCCCAATATGTTTGGTCTATATCATAATCAGCAAGTATACCATTTACCGTCTTAACATAAAGACCGTATTGGCTATCTTCACCTGCAATAATATTAAGTGCAAGCAGTGCTGCGCCAACGATTTCTTCATCAGTATGAATAGTGAAAGTGATTGCATATCCTTCTGCATCAACCTTGAACATAAAAGTTTTGCTTCCCTCTCCAAGCTCGGTATCTTTGGTATATGTTGCGTTTTTCCAAATTTCAGGAACTTGATTTTCTTCGGTTGGTACGAATGATGTTGTGGTTGTTTGTACAAACAAGTTGCAAGAACAGAGAGATATCATCATTACAATAATAAGTATGAGTGATAATCTTGATGTAATTGTGTTTTTCATTTTGTTTTTTCCTTTCTTTTTCAAAAGGATAAAATAAAAGCGCCTCTTCATAAAGACGCGCCAAAATAAGACACCCTGCCGTGCCTTTTTTACACCGCCTCTTCATTTGCCCAAGAGTCTTTTATGTGTCACAGAACGATAAGCATTCCGACTTATAGTTAAACTAAATACGGTAATGGCTGTTGCTGCGGATTCTCACCGCGATTTCCTTATCCCCGAATTACTTTATCTAGCAAAGCATTCGACTAAATGAACTGTGTTTATTCTTTTGTTGATTTATTATAACACAATACAATTAAAATTGCAATAGAAAATCCCTGCTTTTGCAGGGATTTTTCTGTTATTTAGGTAATTTTACGCATCTTTCACCCTTAATCAATCTACCGATTGCTTTAAGTGGTTTATTATTTGCAAAATCAACAAGCGCTGACGCCATATTGTGAGAAAGAATTCCCTCACTTGCATAGGACATAGAGCGCAAGCTCATTGTTTTCATTATTTCTCGTCCGAAAAATGCATTTTTAACTCTTGTTTCCTTATCAGGTGTATCTTTACTCTTAAGCTCGTGGTTATAAATAACCTTGAACGCGAACATAATCGTGTTATAAATGAATTTACCTCCACGGGTTTTATACTCTCTTATGGGAGTGTTGAGATCATAAGGTCTTTTAACAAGAGGTGACGGAACTTTTCTACCGATAAGTCTATCAAAATACATATCCGTCATCATAAGGAATTTTTCCTTATCTACCGCATAGAGCTTTGCATATTTGGGATTTTCGGAAAGTTTTTCGCCCTCGGTTATTTCAAACGCGCAGGAAAGCAATTCGTTATTTACATCGGAGCAAACCTTGAATTTGTATTCTCCGTTTTCAAGCGACCACTTTCCGTTAATGAAATATCTGAGATTTTCAAGAGGAACACAAACGCAAACGTTCTTTTCTTCCCCTGCTTTAAGGAAAATCTTCTCAAAGCCGCGAAGTTCAAGCGTGGGCTTAACGACCTCAGTTTTAGGTCCTTCAACGAATATTTCAACCACGGTTGAACCTGCTATCTTACCGGTATTCTTAACGTCAACAAATACCTTAACACTTTCTCCGTCTTTTTCAAGACGCATATTTTTATACTCAAAGTTGGTATATGAAAGTCCGTAGCCGAAAGGATATTTTACAGGCACACCGAATGTAGAATAATATCTGTAGCCAACGAAGATGCTCTCTTTATATCTATCGTTTGTGGTATATGTGAACTCATCATAGAAAGGCACGTCGGTGTACTTTTCTGGCCATGTTTCACAAAGCTTACCTGATGGATTAGCTTTTCCAAAGAGAAGCTCATAAGTTGCTTCTCCCCCCTCTTCACCGGGAAGGTACATATTGAGGAACGCCATAACGTCATTATCAAACGATGCTTCAACAGGGCTTCCGCCATACATAACGAAAACAATTCTCTTGTTTATTTTAGCAAGGCGTTTCAAAAGGTTCAACTGATTTTGAGGGAGCGACAAAGTGGCTCTGTCAAAGCCCTCGCTCTCGGCATACTCGGAAAGTCCGCCGAAGAAAAGTATTGTATCCGCGTGCTCAGCCCTGAGTGCCGCCTGCTCAATAAGTGCCAAATCATCATCAAAGGAATTAATGTTATAACCCTTTTCGTAGGTATATTTAATTCCGTGATTATCAAATGCGTCTTTAGGAGTTGTAAGCTTATAGGGGTGAAGAAGTGATGAGCCCGCGCCCTGATATCTCATCTTTTCAAACATATCACCAATTACAAGATAATGAATATCATCTTTCAAAGGTAAAATATTGTTATCATTTTTAAGAAGAACAGCACTATCAACACTCAATAATTTCGCAAGTTCTGCGTGCTCATCGAATTTTTCGGGAACTTCACCATCTACCATGGTGGTATTATTAATCATGTTGAGAACTCTGCGAACTGCGGTATCAAGTTCTTTCATTGTAAGCTTACGATTTTTGACTGCATCAAGAAGAACTTGACGGTTATGAGCGATATCACCAGGCATTTCGAGGTCGAGTCCTGCCTTGAGTCCCTTAACTCTATCGTTTACCGCGCCCCAGTCGGACATAACAAGCCCTTCAAAGCCCCATTCATCGCGAAGAATTTTGTTCAAAAGTTCGTCATTTTCACTTGCATATTCACCGTTTACTTTATTATAGGCACACATTACAGTTTGAGGTTTACCCTCTTTGATAATGGGGTCAAATGCTTTAAGATATATTTCTCTAAAAGCTCGCTCGTCAACAATGGAATCTCCAAAATAACGGTTCTTTTCGTTATTGTTACAAGCAAAGTGCTTAACACTCGTTCCAACACCCATATCCTCGATACCACGCGTCAATTTCGCACCAAGCGTACCTGCAATAAGGGGATCCTCACTAAAATATTCAAAGTTTCTACCGCAAAGAGGATTTCTTTTAATGTTAACCGCAGGTCCTAAAATGAGGTTTACGTTATAATGGCGGCATTCCTCTCCCATTGCAACACCCATTTCATAAAGAAGCTCCTTATTCCAAGAACTACCTGTAGTACAAGCGGCGGGAAAACAAGTTGAGAGCTCAGTTTGACCAAGTCCTGCAGTTTTATCGCCTTCTTTTTTCTTACGCAACCCATGTGGACCATCGGTCAAAAAGATTGAAGGAAGTCCAACTCTTGAAACTTTATTTGTGTGCCAAGACTTATGACCTGACAACAAACAAACCTTTTCCTCAAGCGTTAAACCATGCATAATTTCTTCAACATTAATCATATAAAAATCCTCCGAATGATTTATTACACTTAATTATAGCATTATATCCCTTTTTTGTCAACCGATGTATAAAATTTTATCTTTCTTTACTTTTTTGATATATTTATTTGAAATTTGGATTAAATTTCTACCCAAAACATATTGATTTGCTACTAATTTCTGTTTTGAATAACTGAATTATATTCATAGAATTATGTTATCTCAAAGCATATTTGTGCATCTTGCACAAATTTTGCATCTTTTTTTTTACATCAATAATCATTTTTTTAAATACACATCAAAAAATCAAAGGACAAAAAAATATTCAATCAAAATAATCAAGGACAGTATAGGGCGTTTGTAATAAAATTGATACATAGTGGATTAATATTGGTTTTTTATAATTTCTAATATTTCTTCAAAAATTTTTATATGGAATTATTATAAATGAAACAATTAACATTTAAACAATACCGTCAAATCGATTTGACAATTCTTTGCTTGCTTACAGCAATATTTGAGGCAATTGCAACATATTCTTCAAACTATTGGTTAGTTTTTCAAGCTATGACAATCTCAGTAACCTTAACTCTTACCTGCATTACTTTGGTGCGTTGGAACTTCTATGCTATCGCACCTGCGCTTGTTGGATCATTCGTTTACTGTTTGGTTTCTAAAGCATCGCTAAAGCAATTTTTTATTTATTGTGTTGGAAGTGTTTTCTGCCTATTATCATTACTTCTTTTTCAAAAAATAAAGAAAGAAATGATTAAAACAAGCTTTGCTATTAGACTTGCATTTGTTTTAACCACTTATTTATTCATTGCACTTGGTAGATGGATATGCTCATTGCCCTTTGAATTTAGCATTAGCTCAATTCTCGCATTTATATTCACTGACATTCTTTCATTACTTTTTGCTATTATTGTTTTAACTCTTGCAAAAAATGCTGACGGACTCATTGAAGATCAAAAATCCTATTTGCTACGTCTTGAAAAAGAACGCCTTGATGAACAGGAAGCAAATTCCTATCATCCTTTTTAATCGTAAATCTACATTATTAAATATACTGAATGGAGATTCCCTATGAAATTAAAAGCAGTTGATTATCTCGTTTTAGACGAAAAAACAGGAAAATACAGAGAGGACCCCGAGCAACTTGTTCGTGACGACGTTGAAAAGCATCGTTGGAAGCACGTTGGATTAACTATCCTCAAGGACTGGCGTCTTTATTTGATGCTCGTTCCTATGCTCCTCGTATTCTTCTTTTGGAGATACATGCCAATGTATGAGCTTCTTTCCTGCTTCAAGGTTTATGATGCTAACCTCCCTGTTGCAGATCAGCTCTATTCCGGCTTTAGTTATTTTAAGGAGCTTTTTGCGGGTGAAACACCTCTTTCTCAAGAGTTTTGGCGTGCTTTCCGTAACACATTCGTAATTTCATTCTACGGATTGTGCTTCGGATTCCCTATGCCCATCATTATCGCTCTCTTCTTTAACGAAATTAAATCAAATATTGCTCGTAGCATTTATCAAGTGCTTACATACTTACCAAAGTTTATTTCAACCGTTGTTATGACAACTCTCGTTTCACTTTTGGTTCGTCAGTCATCAAGTGCAGGCGCGGGTATTCAGATGGGTATTATTTCACAGCTTCTTTTTAATCTTGGCATTATTACTGAAGAGGTTGGTAATGCCGGATTGCTTAACAACCCCGACTTCTTCCGTCCGATTTATCAAATTACCGGTATTTGGGAAACTGCAGGTTATGACAGCATCGTATTCTTTGCAGCAATTATTGCTATTTCTCCCACAAGCTACGAAGCGGCGCAGATTGACGGTGCTAACAAGTGGGCTCAGATGAGATACGTTGTTTTGCCAAGTATTCTCTCAACCATCGTAATTATGCTTATTACAAGAATTGGTTCTCTTCTTAACGTTGGTTACGAAAAGGTTCTTCTTCTTTACAATGATAAAACTTACGTTACTGCAGACGTAGTTTCAACGTTTGCTCAACGTAACGGTCTTTCGAGCTCGTTCCTTATTGGTATTTCGAGCGCTGCCGAAATGTTAAACAACGTTGTTGGTATGCTCCTTGTTATTGGTGCTAACACAATCGCAAGAAAAGCTTCCGACGTTTCACTCTATTAAAGAAAGGTTGGTTTTGAAAATATGAAAAGAAAACTTGAAATATCAGAACTGATCTTTAAAATCATCAGTTACGTTTTATTAACTGTTTTTGCTCTTTGTTGTCTTTATCCCTTCCTTTTCGCTATTTCATCTGCGATAAGCGGAAGAAGTGTTGTTGAACAGGGTGGAATTATCCTTTTCCCTAAGGATATTCAATTTGAAGCGTTCAAGGTAATGTTTGAAGACAATATGTTCTGGAATGCTTACGCTAACACATTGTTCCTTACCTTCTACGGTACTCTTTGGTCAATGGGTGTTGCAATTCTTGGAGCTTACGCACTTTCAAAGAAGAGATTGCTTTTTAGAAAGGGGTTCAATTTCTTCCTTGTATTTACAATGTGGTTCTCTGCAGGTATTTTGCCTCAATATAGAAACTACATCAACACGCGAACCGTTTTCCAATCCGTTGGAATTATGGACGATAAATGGCTCGTTGTTATCGCAATGGGTATGGCAGCTATGAACATCATTCTTCTTCGTAATGCATTTGAAGGTGTTCCTGCGGAAATTGAGGAAGCGGCTATAGTTGACGGTGCTAGTGAATTTCAAGTACTTACAAACGTTTATTTGCCAATGAGCAAATCAACTATTGCTACTGTTGCTCTCTTCTTTGCTATTTCCCGTTGGAACGGTTACTTCTGGGCAAAGCAGATGATTTCCAAATATCAGGAGCATCCACTTCAGGTATTTATTCGTTTGAAGCTTGAAGAAATTCAGGACCCTGAATTGATTTGGGCAGAGCCTTATGCGGCAGACTCCGCAATTTACGCGCTCGTTATTTGCGCCATCATTCCCATCCTCATTATTTATCCCTTCATTCAAAAGTATTTTGCTAAGGGCGTAAATATGGGTGGCGTTAAGGAATAATCTATCCTTAACTTATTAATTTGATTATTTTTGCGATCTTACACGCAAAGTAATAATAAAAAATTTATATGGAGGAAAACACCATGAAAAAAGTAAGAATTTTATCACTCGTGCTTGCGATCGTTATGCTCACTGCTTGCTTTACAGCTTGCGGTCCTGACAAACCCGATCCAACAACTGCTCCCAAAGGTCCCGAAGTAGTTGACCCTAACAAGGCAAACTATGAAGCGGCAGTTGAACTCGCCCAGGAATGGGGCACAGAAACATATCTCTACTATAAGCAGATGGCTTATGATAGACTTATGAACTATTTTAAGAATCCGACTAACTCTTCTATCTCCGGCTATACTCTTTCCTACGCTCCCGGCACAGTATTGAGAATGGCTACTGGTTACAATAGCAAGGATACAGGCCTTTTCTTCTCAGATAAGGTTGGTGAAGGTATTACACTTGCTGATGGTAAGACTTACCATACAGGCGAACTTAAGCCCACTTGGGTTGCAGTTCAGAACAAGCTCGGTGTTGTATTTGAAAATAAATACCAGGGCAACTCAGCTACAAACGAATTCAAATATTGGCAGGAACAGCTTGACCAGGTTGATATGGTTTCCGGTACTGCAACTCAGCTTTCTGAAGCAGGTGTAGCTGGTAAGCTCGTTAACCTTGCTCTCTACCTCGACGCAATGCCCAACTTCAAGGCATATCTTGAAGCTAACCCCATCGTTCTTCTTTCTATCACAGGTAACGTTGAAAACGGTGCTATCTACTACTCACCCTACTTCGACGGTGTTGATGATATCGAACGTATGCCTCTTATGAGAACTGACTGGGTTGAAAAGCTCCTCAATGGTGAAGGTGAATTCACAGCTTCTGCTTCTCACAATCTTAAAGCAGCTGCTTACGAGCCCTACATGCCCACAAGCGGTAAGGTAACAGTTGACGCTGCTAACAAGGCAGGCACAGCAGTTATCCAACTCACAAAGGACTATGACAAAGCAGGCAATATCGTTAAGGTTATGAACGATGCACTTGCTGCAGGCACAGTAACAGGTGTTCAGGCAGTTAATATGCTTCGTAAATACATTGATGAAGCTTACAATGGTTACTACGGAACAAACAGAGCTGACCTCTTCATCGGTCAGGATGCTGCTTGGGACGCAGACGAGCTTGTTGCTCTTCTTCGTTGCGTAGTTGCTAACCCCCAGACACTCAATGGTACAGAGCTTGTTCACGGTCTCTTCTCTCGTGAAGACCACAACAATCAGAGACGTGTTGATATGTTCCGTTTCGCAGGAACACTCTTCGGTGTAAGAGGTCTTGAATCTCGTCAGGATTACCTCTACGTTGGTACAGACGGTCTCCTTCACGACGCTCGTCAGGAAGAAGATACATACGTTGCTCTTGCAAGAATGAATGCAATGGTTCAGGAAGGTCTTATCTCCTCTACATTCGTAGCTCAGGAATCCAACAAGACAGAAACTATGCTTCAATATGACCAGGGCTTCATGCACTATGACTACAACCAGACTCAGACTGTTTATAATGAAACAGTACTTCAGGATGGTGAAGCATACATGGCAGTTATGGTTCCCGTTGCACGTTGGTACGACGGTACAAACGCTAATGGCGTTTATATGAGATTTACCGAATCTTGGAGATCTGTTAAGACAGACGGTTGGGCAATCTCTCTTGCAGGTGTTGGTAACGATAAGAATAAGCTTGATGCAGCTCTTAAGCTTATCGACTACGCTTACAGTGCAGAAGGACAGATTCTTATGTCCTACGGTCCCGATGCTTTCATTAAGAAGAATGCAGACGGTTCTTATGTAACATTCAACTTCAACGGTAAGGAAATGCCCGTTATTGCTGATGCTACATTTGCTGAACTTTGGTCTTTGGCTAAGGGTAACTACACAAACTATGCACGTATCTACCTCGGTTCTACTCTTTCCTTTGTAAAGAGCCAGGCATTTGAATATCAGTGCACAGCTATCGCAGGTAAGGAAGGCGCAGGAAAGATTTCTACAGCTATCGGTCTTGGACTTATTAAGCACCCATTGCTTGAGGTTGCAGATAATCCTTGGTACAGCATCGTGCCCACTTCTCTTCCCACAACATCTGAAGAAAACGACGAAATCGCTAAGCTCACTAACTTGTCATCCAGTGGTAAGTACTCTTCCTCTAAGGACAAATACAACCTCCTCGTTGACATTATCGCTAACGGTTTTGCAGTTCTTGATGAACAGTAATAATTAACTAACAGTTAATTAAATAAAGGCAGGGGGATTTTCCCCCTGCCTGCCAATAAAGCATTCACCACAATTTATCTATTTTCGCTTATAAAAAATTTATGCCGTCGTTTTTTGACGGCGGATTGGAAATTACTATGTATAAATTACAAATGAAATTGCAGAAAATTATTACTTTTTTCTGCCTTGCGGCTGCCGCACTCACTTTTATATATTCTCTTGGTGTTTCCACCGACGCATATTTTCTTCGTTCAGTTATAAGTCTTGGTAAGGAAGTACCCGGTTCTGAAATGTATGCTGAAATGCAACCATTTAACAAGTTGTTCACTACACTCAGTATCGTTCTTATTCTTTTAGCTGTTTCTTGCTTGATTTTCAATAATCACACAAACAGAAAATATTACTTTGCAAACTATTGTACTACTATATTAAGCTCCATTGCAAACATCTACGTTGCAATTTGGGCTTTTATAAACGTATTTCATTATAAAGCAAAATTCCTTGCAGTAGATTATTCAAATCTTACCAAAGTTCCCGCAAAGGTTTTGCAAAATGCAGGCATTGACCCTGAAAACGTTATGGGTCCTTATTCAACCTTCTGGTTTGATATTTCCATCTTAGTTCTTTCTGTTCTCATAATTGCTTCATTGTTGAATATCGCAAATATGGTTTTCAAAACGATGCTTATGAAGGAAGAAAAAAGAGTTTTGAAAAATGGAGGTATACTTGAATGAATAAAATCACCGATATTAAAAGCGATAGAATGAGATATACGAAGAATTCGACCTCCGCTACTCTCGCATATATATCCATTCTTTTCAATGCACTGTATTTTTTGAATATTTATCACTCTGACGTTGGTACGTTCTATTATAAAATGCAGATTGGTTTTTCAGTTATATATAACCTTCTCTTTATGCTTTTTGTATTCCTTTCATCAGAGGGTGTAAAGAAATATAGTATGAACTATTCGATTATATTGATTGTGATTGGCGGTATGCAGATAATTAGAATCTTTGGTATACCACTTGATGCTCTTAATTCAACTGCCATCGTTAAACGCGTTGAAGTTCCTGTTATGGAAACAAAGCAATTCATTATGTGCGTTATTTATCTCGTTGCTTCTGCTTCTCTTGCAATTGCAGGCGGTATTATTGGCATTATTAAAACGAAAAAACTCAGAGAGTACGAGAAAACCTTGATCTCTCAATAATTTCAAGAAAGGTCTTGAGTATTTTATGGCTTCTTTAACATTAAAAAATATTAACAAGATATACGACAACAATGTTCAGGCGGTTTTTGACTTCAATATTGATATCAAAGACGGTGAATTTATCGTTCTTGTCGGTCCTTCAGGCTGCGGTAAATCAACTACTCTCCGTATGATTGCGGGACTTGAGGATATTTCTTCAGGTCAGCTCCTTATCGACGGAAAGGACGTTACTCAAATGCCCGCAAAGGATAGAGATATTGCTATGGTTTTCCAAAACTATGCTCTTTACGCGCATATGACAGTTTATGAAAACATGGCATTTTCTCTCACACTTCGCAAGGAAGATCCCAATATTATTCATGAAAAGGTTCTTGCTGCGGCAGAAATTCTTGGTCTTACTGACCAGCTTAACAAAAAACCAAGACAGCTTTCTGGTGGTCAGCGTCAGCGTGTTGCTATGGGACGTGCCATCGTTCGTACACCCAAGGTATTCCTTTTTGACGAGCCACTTTCTAACCTTGACGCAAAGCTTAGAGGTGCTACAAGACGAGAAATTTTGCTTTTGCATAAGCGACTTGGCACTACGATGCTCTACGTTACTCACGACCAGACCGAAGCTCTTACGCTCGCGGATAGAATTGTTTGTATGTCAATGGGCTACGTTCAGCAAATCGGTACTCCATTGGAGCTTTACGATACCCCTGCCAACATTTTTGTAGCAAGCTTCATCGGTCTTCCTCCAATGAACTTCTTTAATGGAAAAATTGAGAATGGAAGCTTCGTATGTCCTTCATTCTCTGCTCCCCTTAATGATGTTCAAAAGAACTTGCTTGCTTCATATGAGGGTAAAGAAATTATTCTTGGTACACGTCCTGAAAACATTGTTCAAGACACAAACGGCTATATTAATATTAAGGTCGTTCTCAACGAAAACCTTGGTCAAACAACTCTCGTTCACGGAACGGTTAACGGTCAGAAGATTACTGCTAAATTCCGTGAGTGGTGCAATTTTAAGCAAGGTGATAACGTATTGACTTCTATCAACAATATGCATTTCTTTGATAAAGAAACGACTAATGCCATTAGATAAGGAATTTTATTATGAAAATTAAAGAAATCTACCGTAAATTTATCGTATCACTCAAACGTAATCCTCAGTCAATTCCACTTGTTGCTTTGGCTATTTCGTTTGTGTACTACTCCTTTAATCTAACGTATATTTCTCAAACAACCGCCTTGATAAATACAAAGCATATGGGGCTTTCATGCTTTATTACTATGCTTTTCTCAATTTTATCGTTCGTTTGTTTGCTTAATGCGTTCCCAAAACGCCAAAAGCCAAATATATTTATGATTATGCTTTTTGCTATCATGACGATAATCATCGTATATTTTGACAATTTCTATTTCAATTCGATAGAAAATTCAACCATTGTAATAAATGAAACAAGAATGTTCGTTCCTAAAGCAAAAATGGTTATTGGAACACATATTCTCTTGATATCCATTGCTCTTGCTCTTACGTTTTTAGAGCCTGTTCTTGCTAAGTTAATAAGAAAAATTGATACATCTATTGACGTTGAGGATAATGGAACTATCGAAGCTATTGATATTATTGACGAAGAATAATCTAAAATGGCAAATAAAAAACATAACAACTATTCTACACATTCTGACGCGGTTGATCGTTTAGTTAATGCAGATAAAAAGGATTTTGGAAAAGAAGCTAAGCTAAATGATCCCGGCAAAAAATATAGAAGCGGTGTTCTTGATAGAATACCCGCCCCTGTTAAAGCATTATTTATAAAATTTTGGTTTTACGGCGCAATCTGCTTCTTTATCTTTTGGGGACTTAGCCTTGTAAATTCATTAGATTCTTGGGTTATTATGTCCATAGTTATTGGATTTGTTAACGATATTCTCGTTAACAATATCCTTAGATTTATTGAAATCATCCCCGGAGAAAACTCTAAATGGATGATGTTTACGCAAAAAAAATACTGGACCCTTCCCGCTAATGTTCTATATGCCTTTTTGATTTTCTATTGCGTTAGAACTTTATATGTAATCATCAACCTTTTGGGCGCACCGATTGGTTTCTATCTCGGTGTTGAACCCATCATGTTTGGTATTTTCTTTACGCTGATTGATCTTTTATTCATCGGTATGAAAAAAATTTTTAAAACTATACTTAAAGATGCTCAAGATAAGGTGAACAAACAATAATATGCTTAATACTTTATTCGTTTCTTCAAGTTCTGCATGCTTTGAATGGAAAAATGAACTTCCATATTATGCAGAAAATAAATACACAGTATATCTCAACGGTGAAGAGGTTTTAACCTCCGATACTAATGTATTTTCACTATTCGGACTTGCTCCAAATACGGAATACATTCTTACAACATCGGTAAACAAAACATATACTTTAACTTTTAAAACTCAAAAGGATACCTCTGTTATCAACGTTAGAGATTTTGGTGCAATCGGTGACGGTATAAATGACGATAGCATTGCTATTCAGTCTGCCATCAACTGTTTACCAAAAGGTGCAAAGCTCTACTTCCCCGATGGACAATATTTGACATCCCCAATTTGTCTTAAAAGCCATATTACGCTTGAGCTTTCAAAAGGTGCTATTATTCTCGGACATACCGATACAAAGCGTTATCCAGTTATTCCAGGACATCTTTTCGATATGGTTACTGGTGATGTTGTTGAATTTGGTACTTGGGAAGGTAATTCCGTTCCTATGCATCAATCGTTGATTTTTGCAGAATATGCTGAGGATATTACTATTATTGGTCCCGGTACTATTGATGGTAATGCGCAAAATTCTATTTGGTGGCAAAATCCAAAATCAGAAATTGCGCGCCCAAGACTCCTCTTCTTTAACAGATGTAAGGATATTAAAGTTCACGGAATCGTTGCTCAAAATTCGGCTTCCTGGCAGCTTCATCCTTATTATTCCCAGAACATTGATTTTCTTGACATATCTATTTTTGCTCCCAAAAACAGTCCCAACACGGATGCTATCGATCCCGAAGCCTGTGACGTAGTTAACATTATTGGTTGCAAATTCTCCGTTGGTGATGATTGCATTGCAATTAAATCCTCAAAGATCGATATGGCAAGAATTTATAAAACCCCTGCCAACCGACACACCATTCGCAACTGCTTGATGCAATTCGGTCACGGTGCGGTTACTCTTGGAAGTGAAATGAGTGGCGGTGTTACAAATCTTACAGTTAACCGTTGCGTATTTAGACAAACTGACCGCGGTTTGAGAATAAAAACACGTCGCGGACGCGGAAAATATGCAGTTATTGACGGCGTATTATTTGAAAATATAAAAATGGAAAGAGTTATTACTCCGATTGCCATTAATATGTGGTATAATTGCTGCGATCCTGACAGATTTTCTGAATACGTTTGGTCACGCGAAAAGCTCCCCGTTGATGACAGAACACCATATCTTGGCGATTTTACGTTTAGAAATATGGTTTGCACCGATTGTGAAGCTGCAGCTTGCTACTGTGACGGTCTTCCTGAACGTCCTATCAAATCCATTACCTTTGACAATATTCAATTCACTTTTGCAAATGATGCAAAGCCATTTGTACCGATTATGCAAAATTTTGCAGAGCCAGTATGTAAGCTCGGCATGTATATTGACAATGTTGAAACCTTAACTGTTACTAATATTACAATTGAAGGTCATGAAGGTGAAGATTTGATTGCAAAAAATGTTAGCAAAATTATAAAATAAACTTGAAAGGATGCTATTATGTACGCTAAAATTGATGCTTATATCGAAAAATTGCTTAATTGCTCTACACCCGATGCGCCAATTTGGAATATCGAAAGCATCCGACAAGGTAAAAAACCGCACTGGAACTACATCGACGGTTGTATGATTACCTCCCTTCTTGAAATTGGAAGGATAAGTGGCAATCAAAAATACTTTGATTTTGCAGAAAAGTTTATTGATTACTACGTTTTTGATGACGGTTCTATCCGTGGTTATGATATTGAAAAATACAATCTTGATGATCTTAATGAAGGTAGAGTGCTTTTTGAATTGTATGAAAATACGGGAAAGGAAAAATACCGTCTCGCCATTGAGCATCAAGCATTACAGCTTAAAGGTCAACCAAGAACTTCTACGAACAATTTTTGGCACAAATTGATTTATCCAAATCAAATTTGGCTTGACGGTCTTTATATGGCTCAGGTATTTAGCACTAAATATCAAAAATATAAGGGTGATAAAGATTATTCCGACATACTTATGCAAATTAAGAACGTTAGAAAATATATGTTTGATGAAAAAATCGGGCTATATTATCACGGGCTTGATTGCTCAAAATCTATTTTTTGGGCGGACAAGGAAACCGGACTTTCAAAGAATTTCTGGCTTCGCGCTATTGGTTGGTACACTGTTGCTATGGTTGATATTATCGAAATTTGTGATGATGAAGACACAAAAAAGCAAATTGCTGATATTTTCTCAGAGCTTATGCATTCAATTATCCGTTATCGCGACGATGAGAGTAAAATGTATTATCAGGTGGTAAATCTCGGAGAACGCGAGGGCAATTACCTTGAAACGAGTGGCTCTTCGATGCTTGCTTATGCAATGCTCAAGGGCGCGCGCTTGGGTATTCTTCCCACTGAATTTGCAACATACGGAAAAGAAACTTTTGATGGAATTTGCGAAAGATATTTGCAAATTAAAGATGATGGCGACCTCAATCTTGCGGGAATTTGCCTTGTTGCAGGTCTTGGCCCTGAAAATAATACAAGACGTGACGGTAGCTTTGAATATTACATCTCCGAGCCCGTGGTTGAAAATGATGCTAAGGGCGTTGCTCCCTTCATCCTTTGCTATACTGAAATTTTAAGAATTTAGGAAAAAATATGAAATTAATGGTTCGCGCGCATGACCTCTCGGTCAAGGGTGCAGAAAATATAAATGATCGTTTAATTGAACTCGGTCTTGACGGAGTTCAGTTCGTAGCATACAAATCGATTGAAGGTATTGCTTACTCTCCTGCTCAAATGACGCATGAGTTGGCAGCTAATATTTCTAACAAACTCAAAGCTAATGGAAAAGATATTGCTCTCATTGGTGCGTATTTCAATCCCGTTCATCCCAATACTGCTAAAATTGATAACGGAATTGCAGTTTTTCGTGATTATATTTCATTAGCAAAGACGATTGGTTGTGATTACGTTGGTAGTGAGACGGGATCCTATAACGGTGATCCTTGGATTTATCACCCGATGAATCACTCGGATGAGGCGCTTGATAGAGTTGTTGAAACATTTTCTTCTCTTGCAGATTTTGCTGCGGAAAATGGAGTTAATATCGCAATTGAGGGTGCTTTTGGTCACGTTTGTCACACTCCAGAACGTCTTAAACTAGCATTTGACCGAATGGGCAAGAATAATATCAAATTTATATTTGATTTGTATAATTATCTTGATATTTCTAATGTTGTCACGGCTTACGACATTTTGGAACGCGGTATTTCATTACTCGGTGATAGAATTCTTTTATTCCATATTAAAGATTTTGTCATTGAAGAAAATAAATTAAAACAATGTGGTGTTGGAAAAGGGGTTCTTGATTACGATAGAATTCTTGGCGCAATTTTTGAGCACAACCCAAACGCAATATTGGTATTAGAAGGAACTGTTGGGGATGATCTTCCCTTTGCAATTTCCTATTTAAAGGATAAAATAAACAAAATTGAAACTGACCGCACGGTCGTTAAATAAGGAGTCTTATGGCATATTTATCTTTAAAAGACATAAACAAAATTTATCCCAACGGCTTTCATGCCGTTCACAACTTCAATCTTGAAATCGAGCAAGGCGAATTTATAGTTTTCGTTGGTCCTTCCGGCTGCGGAAAGTCCACTACCCTTCGTATGATTGCAGGTCTTGAGAATATCAGTAAGGGAGAATTTTTTATAGATGGCAAGTATGCCAATGAGATGCGCCCACGCGAACGTGGTGTTGCGATGGTTTTCCAAAGCTATGCTCTCTATCCTCATCTCTCCGTTTATGATAACCTTGCATTCGGTCTTTCACTTCAGGGTATTGACGAAGACGTTATTGAAGAAAGAGTTCTTGCAACTGCAAAAATTCTTGGTCTTTCTGATTATCTTGACAGAAAGCCCCGTGCTCTTTCGGGTGGTCAGCGTCAGAGAGTTGCCGTTGGTCGCGCTATTATTCGTAAGGTTGGCATATTCCTTATGGACGAGCCACTTTCTAACCTTGACGCAAAACAACGTGTTACAATGCGTTCTGAAATTACTGACATTCACAGAAAGGTTGGTTCGACAACTATTTACGTTACTCACGACCAAACCGAAGCTATGACTATGGCGGATAGAATCGTTGTTATGAAGGACGGCTACATTCAGCAGGTTGGAAATCCTTATGAATTGTATTTTAAACCCGTTAATCTCTTTGTTGCAGGATTTATCGGTGAGCCACCAATGAACTTTGTTCGTGCAACAGTTAATAACGGTTGCGTTGAAATTGCGGGTGTTACTCACGATCTTTCGCTTGTTGTTGGTGATGATATTAATGCTTATAACGGTAAGGACATTATGTTCGGATTCCGTCCTGAAGCAATCTCTCTTGCAGATGTTGAAAATTCATTCAAGCTTTCTGCTGACGTTGAACTCACCGAGCTTCTTGGCGACAACACGAACGTTTACGTTGATATGAATGGCGATAAGGTTATTTTGAAGGTTGACCCACACGATACTCCTAAAATGGACACGAACATTTCTTATTGTGTTCCCCACAAGAGTGTTTATCTCTTTGATGCGGAAACTGAAGAAGTTATTAATAAGTATTAATAAAATAAAGGGACTTTCTCTCGAAAGTCCCTTTCTTATTAGAAATTAAAATATCTGATTGCGTTATGATAGCAAATACCTGAAACAATTTCAGTGAGTTTATCCATATCTGCAGGATATTCTCCTTCTTCTACCCATTTACCGATGAGGTTACAAAGTATTCTTCTGAAATACTCGTGTCTTGGGTAGGATACGAAGGAACGGCTATCGGTAAGCATACCCACAAATCGTGAAAGTGTTCCAAGATTTGCAAGTGCCTGCATTTGTGCTTCCATTCCATCTCTCTGATCGTTGAACCACCAGCCAGATCCAAACTGAATCTTTCCTGCAACGGGTGCTTTTTGGAAGTTACCGAGCATAGTACCTAAAACATAATTATCCTTTGGATTGAGTGTATAAAGAATTGTCTTAGGAAGAACATCTCTATATTCAAGAGAATCCATAAACTTTGAGAGGTTTTCTGCGATACAAAGGTCATTGATGGAGTCAAAGCCAACGTCTGCACCAAGCTTTTCATACATTCTTCTATTATTGTTACGGAGTGCGCCAATATGGAGCTGCATTGCCCATCCAAGACGTGTATATTCCTCTGCGCAAACTGTAAGCATTGCGGTTTTGAATGCGTCGATTTCCTCATTAGTAAGTTCCCCGCCTGCCATTCTCTTATTAAATGCCGCTTCTGCATCACCAATACCGAAGGGTACATATTCAAGCGCGTGGTCGGAAAGACGGCAACCGTGATCATGGAAGAACTGAATTCTTGCTCTCATCCAAGCAACAAGCTCGGAATAAGATTTAACACCTGTCTGCTCGATATAAGGAACGAAGGTTTCTTTGCCAATTTCAACTGCCTTATCAGGACGGAACGTGGGCAAAATCTTTGTTTCAAAATTTACAAGCTGTTCGTGATACTCAAGAGTATCAATGGGGTCATCGGTTGTACAAATTATAGCAACATTGGAACGCTTAATAAGGTTCTGTGCGCTATATTCATCCTTGGCAAGACATTCGTTGACTCTATTCCAAATTCTTTCGCAGCTTTCCTCGTTAAGAGTTTCGTCGATATCGAAATATCTCTTGAGCTCAAGGTGAGTCCAATGATAAAGGGGATTGCCAATAAGATAAGGGATTGTTCTTGCAAATGCCTTGAACTTTTCATATTCGTCTGCACCGCCTGTGATATATTCCTCATCAACACCGTTTGTTCTCATCTGACGCCACTTATAGTGGTCACCACCAAGGAAGAGGTCAAATGCGTTTCTAAATTTGTAGTTTTCTGCAATCATCTTAGGTGAAAGATGACAGTGATAGTCAACTATGGGAAGATCCTTAACTGCATCGTAAAGCTTTCTTGCAGTTTCAGTTTTAAGCATAAAGTTATCGTTGATAAAACTCATAATGTTACACCGTCCTTAAATATTGAAATTTCGCGATAGGAGTGCAATTCATTCTTTGTTTGCTCTCCTTCTGCAACTTTAAGTATATATTCAAACAATTCGTTTGTCAAGGGATTACCTTCAAGTGTTGGAGAGGCATCGAAGTCAATCCAATTCTTTTTGCGCTCTGCAAGTGAATGGTTAGTTGCAATCTTGACTGTAGGAACAGGTCCACCAACGGGTGTTCCGCGTCCTGTTGTGAAAAGAATGATATGAACGCCTGCAGCAGTTAAATTAGTAATTGCCACGATATCATTTCCCGGTCCGTTGAGAAGTGAAAGACCATTTTTAGAAATTACATCTCCGTAATCAAGAACGTCAACAACCTTTGAAAGACCACCCTTTTGAATACAACCGAGTGATTTTTCTTCAAGTGTACTAATTCCACCCTTCTTATTTCCAGGTGATGGATTTTCATAAATTACTTGATTATGTCTTGTATAATAATCCTTAAAATCGTTGATAAGCTTAACAGATTTATTGAAAATTTCTTCGTTCTCTGCTCTTGCCATCAAAAGATGTTCCGCACCGAACATTTCAGGAACTTCTGTAAGAACACAGCTACCTCCACTCGCGATAACCTTATCTGAAAGGCGTCCCACAAGGGGATTGGCGGTAATTCCACTATAACCGTCACTTCCGCCGCACTTAAGTCCGATTTTGAGTTTAGAAACAGGAACGGGTTGACGTTCGAAAGTATTTGCATAATCCTGAAGTTCACGAACTAAACGAATTCCCTCGGCAACATCGTCGTCATAATCCTGCGCGTTGAGGAATTTTACACGGTTTTCGTTGGTTTCACCAAGAACCTTTTTAAAAACTTCGATATTATTATTCTCACATCCAAGTCCAAGCACAAGAACACCGCCTGCATTTGGATGATTTACAAGTCCGCGAAGAATAAGCTGCGTTGTTGTTTGATCATCACCAAGCTGAGAACAACCAAATGGATGTGGAAAATGAAGCGCGCCAGTTTCTTTTGCAATCTGCTCTGCTACTTTATTTACACAACCAACAGTAACAACAATCCAAACGTCGTTTCGAATACCAACGTCACCGTTTTCTCTAACATAACCCATAAAGGTGCGGCTCTTATCCTCTTCGTCAATATCGTAGAAGGTTGGTTCATATGTATATTCAAGATTTCCCGAAAGATTTGTCTTGATATTGTGATTATGAACGTGCTCTCCTTTTTTGATATCAACAATGGCATGTCCTATCGGATTGCCATATTTTATTATGTTTTCACCTGCCTTGATGTCACGGAGCGCATATTTGTGTCCATCTTCAAGGTTGATGTCAACGTTATCTAATTTGTTAATTAACATTTTTCAATCTCCTCTGCAAGGAAGGATAAATCCTGACCCCAAAAATCAACGTTTGCAAGAATCTCGCGAGTGTTATGGGCCTTCATAAATGCGATAACCTCGGGAGCATCCTGTGGCATATCGGTTTTATAGAACTCAATAAGCTTTGCAAATGCGAAGATGAGGGTTTCAGGCATTTTATTATATCTCTTGATATATTCAAGAATTGAAGGAAGTACTCTTACCTTGAATTTGCTCACAGAGTTGAGTGAAATAGCTGAAAGGTAATGTTTAATGTATGGATTACCGAATCTTTCAACTACACTATTTGCATAAGCCAAAAGCTCGTCTTCGGGAAGGTCGAGTGTTGGGCAAATTTCATCAAATACGCATCTGCGAAGATGTGCACACATTCTTTCATCATCAATACAGCTCTTAACAGTATCAAATCCCTCAAGCATTGCATAAGGAACAAGGGACGTATGGGCACCATTGAGAATGCGAACCTTTCTTGTTCTATACATCTCAAGCTTATCTTTAGTTACGATAACGTTAAGTCCCGCAGATGCAAAAGGAAGCTCACTTTCAAGGTCATGCTCTGTTTCAATTACCCAAAGGTGGAAGAATTCACTGGTGTTAAGAAGATTATCTTCATATCCAAGTCCGAGGTCCTCTCCTCTTGGGAATCCTGTGTTAATTCTATCAACGAGGGTATTTGTGAACACATTTTCATTCTCTACCCAAGCACAGAAATCATCACCGAGATTCCAAAGTTCTGCATATTTGAGAACGCACTTTTTAAGATTATCACCGTTTCTATCAATAAGCTCACAAGGAAGGAAAATAAATCCCTTAAGCCCAAGCTCAAATCTTCTCTTAAGAAGAAGAGTTACCTTAGCAGGAAATGTTTTAGGAGGAGCATCTGTGATTTTATCCTCATCAGAGAAAACGATGCCTGACTCCGTTGTATTTGAAACTACGAAGCGGAAATCGGGGTTTTCTGCCAGTGCGAGATATGAAGCAAAATCATCATAGGGCTTTACGCAACGTGAGATAACGTCAACAACAGTTGTATCAACACCTTCAACACCGCGAATAACGTGAGTATAAACGCAATTCTGTGCCTCAAGCATATCGCACATACCCTGTTCGATTGGTTGAACTACAACAACACTACCGTTGAAATCAGATGTTGCATTAACCTTTTGAAGCATCCAATCAACGAATCCGCGAAGGAAACCACCTTCACCAAACTGAATTACTCTTTCAGGTCTTATTGTTTTTTCAAAGTTCATAGTAAAATCCTCCTAAAATATTGAATATCAAAAAAATCTTGTCTTTGTATATTAAGGACAAATCCCCATATATTATTTTATACTTATATTAGATATTATTCCTTAAAAAAATTGCATTTTTAAGCAAAGTATCTTGATTTTTTTGATATTATATGTTAGAATAACAATAATCATTAAAAGGAGGAATACTTATGACTTCCAATATTACTCAAAATTTAGATGGCTTCTATTTCCATCACGCTAAAAACAAAACCTGCTCCAACTCAACCGAGCATCAACATACCGGCTTTGAAATATACTATATGCGCGAGGGAAAATGTCATTATTTTATCAACAACCAATCTTACGATATTGTTTCCGGAGATATTATTCTTATTCCCGAAGGAACTACACACGGTACGAGCTACGGTTCAAAGCCCTGCACCCGTTTACTTATTAATTTTGACTCAACTCTTATATCTCAAGAGATTTTAGATGAGATTTCAAACATTGGATATTTTTATAGAAATCCTCTTACCGTTTCAATTATTGACGAAATGTTTAATGCTATTGAACGCGAATATATGCGTGCTGATGCTATTTCAAGAATATCACTTCGTGACTATGCCGAGGCTATACTGATTCTATTGATTCGCAATCAACCCCCTCGAGTGTCACAAGAAAATAACTCTATAGTTCAATCGGCAATTAAATATATCCAAGATAATTATACCTCAACTATTCGACTTGCAGAGGTTGCTAAAATGCTATCAGTTAGTGAGGAGCATCTCTCTCGAACTTTTAAGAAAGAAATCACATTTGGATTTAGCGAATACGTAACTTTAATCAGACTTCAAAAGGCGGAGCATATGCTTAAAAATGAGCCAAGCCGCGCAATTACAGAGGTTGCCTATGCCTGTGGCTTTAACGATAGCAACTATTTTTCTTATAAGTTCAAAAAAGCATACGGCGTGACACCCTCAGAGGTTCGCGACGGTGTGTTAAACTCACACAATATTCAAGATTAATCGGAGGTTTTATGGAGGATTTGATTTTTGCATTGAATGCAGTTTTGCCTATTATTTTCATGATTACGGTGGGCTATATTCTAAAAAAAGTAAAGCTACTTTCGGAAGATACTGCAAAAAAACTCAATACGCTAGTTTTTAGAATTTTTCTTCCGATAATGCTTTTCTTAAACATCTATAAAATTCAAAATTTTAGTGAAATTGACTTTACCTTTGTTTTCTATGCCATAGGCATTACGGTACTTCTCTTCCTTGTCGGCATTCCTATAATGCACGTTTTATTCAAGGATAACAAGCAGCGAAGCGTTATGCTTCAAGGAATTTTTAGAGCCAACTATGCGCTTGTTGGTATTCCGCTTGCTGAGTCACTTTTCGGCGCGGAGGGCAGTATTATGGCTTCGTTGCTCTCTGCCTTCATAGTTCCGGTTTTCAATGTTTTGGCAGTAATTTGCCTAACAATTTACTCTGCAGGAGGTAAAAAACCGAGTTTTAGCGGAGTTATTAAGGGTATAGCTAAAAACCCTCTCATTCAAGGCATTTTCTGTGGTCTTATAGCACTTGGCTTGCGTGCAATATTTGTTAAAGCCGGAATTGATTTCCGTCTTTCAAATGTAACTCCAATTTACAAAACTCTGCAAAATTTATCAAGCGTTGCAACTCCGCTCTCCCTTTTGGTACTTGGTGCTAGATTTGAGATATCAGCAATTCCTCATCTTAAAAAGCATATCATCATTGGCACTATAAATAGAGTTGTAATCGTTCCCATCATTGGTATTTCAATAGCAGTTCTCCTCAATCGATTTAGTGGGGCGCAATTCGCGAGCCTCGCTGCATGCTTCTGCACGCCAATAGCGGTTTCATGCGTTCCTATGTCGCAGGAAATGGGTGCTGATGCAGATCTTATGGGACAGCT
>JAZQUS010000101.1:0-2737 GCA_045631445.1 Eubacteriales bacterium | reverse complement strand
CAAGCCATCTTCAATTTTAGAAAGTGTAGTTTCCAACTTATGCCCGCAAGCATCACGAATTAACGTAATGATGCCTTTGGATTTATGTATCGAATCAATCGCATAGTTGAAGTAGTTATTACTGAAAAGACGTCGTTCAACTAAATCTGCAATTTCCTCATCGCTCAAAAGAGTGAACTCCTTTACATACGGTGTATTTTCGTCAGAAAGGAATATTATATTTTTCTTATCAACGTCTTTCATATTAAAACCTCTGCCTATTTATCTATACAGTTTTTGTCTACAACATCATAGAAAAAACGCTTTCTCTCATTTTCGGTTAATCTCTCATATCCAAATACCAAGATACGCGTTTTTATTTCGTTTTGGGTCTTTTTGCCGAGATTGCGAATACGTAATAATCCGTCGCTTGCTATCAGATCAATAACCTCACCAATAGTAAATACGCCTACACGCTTCATCGAATTATTAGCTCTTACAGAGAAATCAAGCTCGTCTATGCTTGTATCACACGCCTTTTGACTGAATGGAATGCTAACCTTTACGCATTTCCCAAACACGCCGTAAATAGTGCTGATAAGTCCGTTTTCATTTGCTGATCTCAAAAGTTCGTTAACAACTTCGTCCTTTTTCATTTGCATGCGCTCCAATCAATTTCATTTTTCGGGAAGAATGGAGCCTTTGATCACATCAAGAACCGAGTGGGCATTGATAGATTGAATACCGGGAACGCTTTTGTAAATATCGTTTACAAAAGTCCGCATCGTTTTTATGTCGGGCGACAAGCATATCGCAACCAAATGGCAGTTGCCCGTCGTCTGAACAATGGTAACTGTTTCTTTTGCTTCAGTAAAAATACGTTTGCATTCCTCAAAATCTTCTGCCTTCGTTTCAATGTTCATCACAAAGGTCATCATTTCGGGAGCAGCCTGCGGATCAATAATTGCCTTGTATCCTTTAATGATACCATTACGCTCAAGTGCCGCAATTCTTGTTTTAACAGCAGTACGAGATAAACCAACTTTCTCTGCAATATCAGAATAGGACATTCTGCCGTCCTCAAGCAACAGATTTACAATTCGGTTATCAATCTCGTCAATACCTCTTATCTGCATAATGCTCCACCTTCCATTTTGCTTTATCAAGCATGCGGCGCATGCTTTCCGATTGCTTGACAGTTAGATTATACCATATTTTTGTCGATATTTCAATAGCCAAACTTTCGTTTTGTGTTAATAATGCTTCGATATGCAACTAAACAACATAGTATTATTACAAAAGCAAAGGCTTGGTGGTCGCTGGGCCACCATATCAAGTTCAGCATGAACTTTTGCCCACTTAGTTATCAAAAGGGTCAAAATGACCCTTTGGTTTAATTGCCACACCTCCTCTCAAAACACAAGTGCCGCCACTTGTATTCTAACTATTCTATGTCTTGATAACAGTTACACGAATCCGAGTGAATTAGAATGTGAAAAGTTAAGTGGTGACATTGTATTTGGCATATATTAAAACAGCCGTGTGGACATCGTGTCCACACGGCAAATGGCTTTATTCTGTTTCGGTTACAACCGATAGCGCGATTCTCGCGCCAAGCTTGAAAGCGTACTCAAAGATAGCTGCTTCGCCAAGGCTCATGTACTCGCTCCAACAATCGTGAAACTTTTCGAAGATCTCTCTCTGCTCATCGGTAAAGCTTTTCTCTAAGTCCTCGTGGTGCCGTGACATGTAGCCGAGGAGTTCTTTCATTTCCTTGGAGTTGGTACGGCTATCCTCTTGCGGAATTATATTTCCGTGCCAAAGTTCTTGAATAATGGACATCATTGATAGATCACCTCCTGCAAGAGGATCTCTTCGGCACTTGCTTTGATGTTATTCATCTCGGCAGTCCATTGGAGTGGGTTGTGAGCCTTCAGAGTTTCGTCTACGCCACGTTCTTGTGCGAGGCGAGGAATTATGTCATCGAGTAGCGCGTGAGCTTGCAGGTCAATGTTGTGGAGATGTTCATTTAATCGCCCTTCTGTGAGCAGGGTGGTATAAGTTCCGCGACGATGCTTTTTCATAAAGTCAAGGCGCAGGTTTGCATACTTGCCAAGGGGATGATTGGTCTGCTTGGGGAGTGCAAGATCGGGGTAGTAAAGTCCGTTATGTTCGGTATAAGTAATTTGATTTTTCATTGTAAATATCCTTTCTTAAAAATGTTTTTGTTTGGCATCAACTATCAAGAATATTTACTTGGGTGGCGCTCGGGTGTGATGCCAACAACAGTATATTGACATCACATATCACCGAACACAAAAAGAAATCCGAACCCTTCGCCTACCGGCTTTGGGTTCGGATTTCTACTGTTTGGTGCGGGTAAGAGGACTTGAACCTCCACGAAGTTGCCCCCACTAGAACCTGAAAGCGATTAGAAGTGCCTCGTTTGTCATTATAACCAATTAATTGTGCTTTCAAAAAAGATTTAGACAACGAAAATGAAGCAATTTGCACAATATGCGTCAAAAACACATTCAAAAAGAGAACTTTTAAAAAATATAAATAGTGAATTTTTTTAGAAAAGGAGAGGAAAATGATTAAAAACATGAAGCCCATATCACCAATCTTGCGCGGCGAAATTTATCTTGTCGATCTCAGCGATCAGATCGGCTCGGAGCAAGGCGGATTGCGGCCGGCGGTCGTAATACAAAACGATGAGGGGAACCGATATGCGCCCACAACGATCGTATGCCCGCTG
>JAZQUS010000100.1:0-1712 GCA_045631445.1 Eubacteriales bacterium | reverse complement strand
GGGGCACTCCGTGCACCCGCTTATGAACTCAAACTAATTTCATTTTTGGCGGGAGGGAAAACCCCTCCCCTACAGATTTGTGCGTAGCCATTTTGCTATCAAAGCGGCTATATGCAGAGTAGCAAAGCGTGGTTTTTTCGTTTGTTTGCAAACGGAAAAACATTTGCGCCAAGCGCGTCAGAAGTGCAGGCGCGCGATTTGCGCGGTCTAATTTAACACCCACGATTAAAAGTTTTGCGGAGCTTTTTCAAAAGCGACCTTTTTATCTTTGTAACTACTCGATAAATCAAAATTTACCGCCTAAATTCACAAATTTTTAAAAAGCTCTTGCAAAAGCAAACAAACGGTGATATAATAATTATGCCAAACTAATCAAATATTGCAAAATAGGTATAACTGTCTTTTTTTATAAAGGTAGGTATATCCTTTTTGTCATACGTAAAGAATGAATTTGAAAAAATGCAAATTCCTCTTTGCGTGTGTGATGTTATACTCATTTTGCAATGATTGGTTTGGCGACTATCGGAGTTTGCGTTTTTGTGCGGTTACTTCGGTAGCCGCACTTTTTATTTTGTGTTGTTAAAGGAGAAAGTTATGAAAAAAATAATTGTATTATTATGCTTAATTGTTTTGATGCTAACTTTAGTATCATGTAGTGGAGATGCATCCTCAGAGGACGGAGCATTTGCAAATACTTTGAATTGGTCGGAAATTTCAGAATGGATAACCAATAATGGTATTCCAATTTTTCTAGAGATATTAATGGCAATAATATTGATTCCGTTGATTATTATTGTTCTTGCGATTTATGTTGCTTTTCAGGTGTTAGCAATCGTTGTTGAATTTATTATAGCGGTGGTTGTTATTATTATAGCATTTGTGGGAAGCTTAATATCATCATTTTTATAATACGAAAGATATACCTACCCATACATTTAGAAAAATCCCAAAATGTAGCAGACTGTCTGTACTATATAACAAACCCTCCCGACTTGTGTCGGGAGGGTTATCATTTTAATTAAATTAAGCCTTATTAGCAGAGCCGAAAAGCTCGATCTTTTCACGAACTGTTGCCTTAATTGCTTCAGTACCGGGAGCGAGGAGCTTACGAGGGTCAAATCCCTTACCGGAGAGGTCCTTACCAGCTTCAACGTATTCTCTTGTAGCAGCAGCGAAAGCGAGCTGACATTCTGTGTTAACATTGATTTTGGAAACGCCAAGGTCGATTGCCTTCTTAATCATTTCTGCAGGGATACCTGTGCCACCGTGAAGAACGAGGGGCATAGAACCTGTTTTCTGCTGAATAGCATCGAGTGTATCGAAGGAAAGACCAGGCCAGTTAGCAGGGTACTTACCGTGGATATTACCGATACCTGCAGCGAGCATTGTTACGCCAAGGTCTGCAATCATCTTGCATTCGTCGGGATCTGCGCATTCACCTGCACCAACAACACCGTCTTCTTCACCACCAATTGAACCAACCTCTGCTTCAAGAGAGAGACCGAGCTCGTTTGTGATTCTAACAAGTTCCTTTGTTTTTTCGATGTTTTCTTCGATGGGGTAGTGAGAACCGTCGAACATTACGGATGAAAATCCTGCTTCGATGCACTTGAGTGCGCCTTCGTATGAGCCGTGGTCAAGGTGAAGAGCTACGGGAACTGTGATACCAAGAAGTCGGATCGTAGCCATGTCGTTCTGTGAGCCAAGGCGTT
>JAZQUS010000099.1:0-3283 GCA_045631445.1 Eubacteriales bacterium | reverse complement strand
CCTATAACAACCCAGCCGCAGCCAAATCGGCCACCGCCCCCACCTGAGCCGCCGTCTGAGCCACCGCTCGTGCTTTTAAATGCGTGAAAATCGTCCATAACTTTTCCTTTCTCCCTTTTGTTTTTGCTTTACACTTACATTATATTCTCTACCCTGTCCAATAAACACCCCACCCACTCTGCACATCGAGGTCATATTGCCACAGATAATTTTACACACAAAATTTTACACACAAAAAGCGAGGTGTTTTCACCTCGCTTTTGCTATATGCCTTTTTTGTATTCGTTGGGAGAACATCCGGTAACCCGCTTAAAGCATTTGGAAAAATGAATGTAATTGATAAATCCACATTGCTCAGCGATTTGTGACATCGAGTAATTATCTTTGAATATGTCGATCAAAAAACGAGCCCTGTTAATTCTTATTTCAGTGAGGAATTGTGTTGGTGTTTTACCGGTCTTCTGTTTAAACTGGTTTCTGATATAGTCTTCTGCATATCCGCTTTTTAAGAGCACTGACTTTAAATTGAATTCATAATCGTACGCATTATTGGATATTTCGCTGATAATTTTCTTTATGGCTACGCTTATATTGTTATCAATCTTAAGAATTGTGAATAGGAACAGGACATAGGTTTCGCAAAGGCTGGAAAGAAAGTCATTGTTTTGAAAACGATTCTCATATATGAATTCTGCCAGCACTCTACCTTCCTGTTTTTCGTTATCAGTTAAAACAACGGGCTCAGAGAAATTTAAGATATGCTTGAAATTGCTACTCACACAAATATTTTTAAAGCCGCTATCAGAGGTTGATCCGTGCATCAAATTCGGGGGCACAATTACCATAGTACCGGGCGTGTAGGGAATATTGCCTTTTTCAGTTTTGAGAACCCCCTCGCCGAACAAATAGTAAATAATTTCATAATCACTATGGCTGTGCAACGGGTAGGTACTAACGCCGTTGCTTGTGCAGTTGATTTGAATACTCATAGTATCACCTCCCTAAAAATATACCATAAATCTATTTTTTAGGCAAGTATAAATATGAAATAATATATGGATTTATGTGGAGTTTACAGTATAATGGTAAAAAGGAGTGATAAAATGAAATTAGGAATTGCTATGAATTTGTCCAATGCTTCGCCTGAAGAATGGGCAGAAAAACATAAGGCACTTGGACTTTCTGCTGTGGTTTTTCCATGTGGTTATTATGACGATCATTCAAAAATTGATGCTTATGTTAAAGCGTGTAAAGATTTCGACCTTACAATAGCTGAAGTCGGTGCGTGGAAAAACCTTTTAGCTTTAGATAAAGAAGAAAGGAAGCAAAATTTTGATTACTGCAAAAAACAACTGGAATTGGCAGAATATATCGGATCATCCTGCTGTGTTAATATTTCGGGTGCAAAGGGTGAAGTTTGGGATGGAGGATATAAAGAAAACTATTCGGATAAAACATATTGTGAAATAGTAGAAACGGTGCAAAAGCTCATTGATGCAGTAAATCCTAAAAAGACTTTTTATACACTTGAGCCAATGCCTTGGATGCATCCCGATTCTCCCGAAGATTATCTTAAGATGATTAAGGATATCAGCCGCAAGGCTTTTGGTGTTCATCTTGATATAGTTAACATGATAAATACGCCGCAAAAGTTTCTCTTTAACGAGCAATTTACAAGTGATGCAATTTCGCTTTTGGGCGGGCATATCAAAAGCTGTCATATTAAAGATGTTTTGCTTGAAAATCATTTGACTGTTAGTTTGAAAGAAGTTCCGTGTGGCGAAGGTGGCTTTAACCTTAAAAACTATATTGAGAAGATAGATAAGCTTGATGCAAATATGCCTGTTATTATTGAACATTTGACGATTGAGGAAGAATATATAAAAGCAATTAAATATATAAACGAATTGAAAAGAGAATACGTGCTATGAAAAAAATAAGATTCGGAATTATGGGTGGAACAAGGGGTATGGATTTCGCAAAAAGGGTTTTATTGAATCATCCGTATGCAGAAGTCGTATCTATATGCGAGGCCTTTAAGCCTTTAATAGAAAAAATTAAATCAGAAACAGGTATAAATGTCTTTAGTGATTTTGAGGAGTTTTTAGAGAGTGGGCTCGACGCAGTTGTTATTGCAAATTTTGCAAACGAACATGCACCTTTTGCAATAAGGGCTTTAAACAAAGGTATACATGTTTATTGTGAAAATCAGCCTATGCAAACAATGAAAGAGGCTGTTGAACTTTGCGAGGCGGTTGAAAAAAGCGGTAAAATATACGGTTATGCCGAGAATTACTGCTATCTGCCTCAAGTATTAGAGATGAGAAGAATTTATCAAAGCGGAGTGCTTGGCGAAGTAATGTATGCTGAGGGAAACTTTATAAATGATTGCTCTTCAAGGTGGCATTTACTGACACGCGGCGACAAAAATCATTGGAGAAACTTGGTTCCGTCCACATTTTACTGCACACATTCGATAGGCCCGATGATGTATATTACGGGAAGACGAGCAGTAAATGTTGTCGGAATGGAAACACCGCTGATGAATTATATGAAAGAAAAAGGTGCGAGAAGCGGAAGCGCTGCTATGGAAATTATGCATTTTGATAATGGCGCAATCGCTAAAAGTATGAATGGAAATTATCGTCGTAATTTTATGGCCGATTACCGCATAATTTGTGAAAACGGAACGGTAGAAACGGACCTTTATGATTTTGGGAAAATCAGAGTTTACGACGCGGTAAAGGAAAAGTATATCGACCATGAGGTAACGCAGGATCTATTTTTTGATAATATCATGCCGAGCGGTATGGACGTAAAAAGCACAGCGCCTTTTGCACTTTCGGATTATTATGCTTTAAATACGTTCATCTTATCTGTTTTAGGAAATGAAGAAGCCAAATCGAAATTATTAGACGTATATCGGGCCCTGGATATGTCAACAATAGGTCCGTTGGCGTACCGTTCAATACTTAATGGCAGCACACCCATAAACGTTCCGGATTTAAGAATTCAAGAACAACGGGATGAATGGAGAAATGATAATAAATCCACAGATCCTAAAATTTCTAAAGGTGAGGATTTGCTGCCGACTTGCAAATCAGGCTTTGTAGAAGTGGATGAAGAGGTTTATGAAAGGGTTGCAAAAGAATTTTTTGATGTTCCTGTAACCACAGGAATGCATTGAGGAATATCAGAAAACGGTTATTATTTTGTTAAGTATATAAAAATCGTTTTTATAAAAAATTATAAAGTATAAAACTCCTTTGTTTACAGATAATAG
>JAZQUS010000098.1:0-6713 GCA_045631445.1 Eubacteriales bacterium | reverse complement strand
TCCGCTAGACATCGTTTCTTAACACACAGAAATTACTTGAGAAATCAACGCTTTTGTTTTTCAAGAAAGCCGTTAGCATAAACTAAATGGTGCTCTCCTCATCCACCGCCTCGGCGGTCCCCCCGCTGCAAGCACCCCTTCCACCATGAATGGTCCCCCTTCTCCGCTGGAGAAGGCTAACGGAGCGATAAATCAAAATTTGAACCTTTCATATTTTCGCGCATATTTGCATAGATTATATAAAAATCTTGCTAAATTTGGAGGAAAATATGAAAAATCGAAGAGAGATTCATAAGCCAATTAGAAAAAGCGTGATAAAAAAGGACACTCCAATGGATAAAACCCTAAAATCATCCTTCATTGGCATACTCGCAACCGTCGGCGTTGGTCTTGCATTAATGTTTGCGAGCACCGCCGCAGCGTTGCTAACCGACGATCCAACGGCATTTGTTACGCCCATCGGCTACGTTTTGCCATTTGTTTGCGCATTTTTAGGAGGATTTGTATGCTCAAAGCTAAATAAAAGCTCTCCCTACCTTGTGAGTTTAATTTGCGGTAGCGCAATAGTTCTGCTCACACTCGTGGCGTCCTTCCTTGTTCCACCTTCCCTCTCAACCGGAACTAACATCGGCACGCGCCTCCTACTCAACGCGCTCACCCTTGCCACCTTCCCACTTGGCACACTAATTGGAATAAAATCATCAAATAGCAATAAACCTAAACATAAGAAAAGAAGATAGAAAAAGCACGTCCCAATTTTTGAGACGTGCTGATTTTTATTTATTTACTACGATTTACCCAAAGATCACCGTCACTGCAATGGACGTAATATCCACCCTTGTTGCCTTTTTTAACGTCGCCCCACCAGGATTTTTCACCTTCCCATTGGGACTTTTTACCCTTGAAATATATTTCAACCTGCTCTTCAAAAGCAACGCCCATAATCTTTCCTATATTTTCGGGAATTACAATTTTTTCAAGCTTATTACAACCGATAAAAGCACCGTCATATATGTATTCAACTCGTTCTCCAAGCTCGACGGTCCTTAATGAGGTGCAATTTAGGAATGCATTGTCCTTTATCCATCCAACCCAATTGCCAATAACCACACTTTCGAGATTAATACATCCTTCAAATGCGCTCTCGCCTATTGATTCAACGCGATTAGGAATTACAACTTCTTTTAAAGAAATGCAATGTTTAAATGCCCTATCACCAATAACACGAAGCTCCTCTCCCAAGAAGACAATTTTACTCAGATATGTACAATATTCAAACACACCGTCATTAATGTTTACAACCGAGTCGGATATAACTATTTCTTCAAGATATTTATTACCTCTAAATGCTCCATCTTGAATGTATCTCGTATCTGTAACCGTAAATGATTTATCTTTTTTACCACGAGGATAGAAAACCAGCAACTCGTAGCTTGTGTAGTTATACAACACTCCATCTCGGGCTTTATATCCAGAAGCATTTCCGGAACCGACTTTGTCCGGTATCTCTATACTTTCAAGAGAAGGTATATGTCTAAGCATTATAGCACTCACAAATTCAACATTGTAAAGTTGTATGGTCTTAAGGGAATCACAAGAATCAAAAATGCCATAATAACTATAGTTAGTTATTTGACAATCTATTTTTACAAATTCAAGCGCATCACAATCTGTAAAAGAATAATCTCCTAAATACGACAGATTTTTAGGTGCAACAAATGAAGTTATCGCATCACAGTTATAGAATGCAAACATACCGATTTTTTCAACGGTATCAGGCAAAATGATATTTTCAAGATTAGAATCTCTAAATGAATTTTCGCCAATGTAAACAACGCTTTCTGGAACATTAAATGTTTTTTCTGAAGAATCACCTCCGTATTCGATCAGAACCGTCATATCCTCATTGTAAATACTTCCATCTACTATAACAGTCTTAATATCGTCATATACGAATTCAAACTCAACAATCTCATCAAATGCGGTATAGTGACACTCAAATGTAAATAACGGAGGCGTAACAACTGTTTTCGATGATTGGCAACCTCTAAATGCACCTGCATTAATCACTTCGATACTAGTAGGAATTGATATAGATTTTAGCGAAGCGCATTCTAAAAACGCCCTCGGACCTATGTACTTCAATCCATCGGGAAATTCTATTTCCTCAAGGGATATACATTCTTGAAATGCGCTTTCTTCAATGCGCTCTACACTACTGGGAATTGATATAGATATTAGTGATACACACTCTTGGAACATTCTCTCGGCTATATAATTCAGGCCCTCCGGAAGTTCTATTTGCTCAAGTGCTTCGCAACCGTAAAATGCTTGCTTGCCTATCTCTTGAATGGAATCGGGAATATCAATTCCCCTAAGAGATTTACAACCATAAAATGCCGAAGCATCTATAAATTCCAAATTCTCAGGCAAATTAATACTCTGTAAATTTGTGCAATTATAAAATGCCTTCAGTCCAATCCCCTTAACCGAATCGGGAATAGACACGTTTTTCAAAATTTCGCATTCCTCAAAAAGCCCGTCGGGGATATATTCCATACCCTCGGATAATACTACGGTAAGATCTGCCTCCCTTCCGTAATATTTATCGCTAAAAATTTGTTTCGCCTCTTTAAGAGTGCTTGGAAGCACGATATAATTAAGAGAATTACAATCCACAAATGCGCTTAATGCAATAATCTCAACGCCCTCTGCAAAATTCACCTCTACAAGCGAGGTACATCCTGCAAACGCAGCTGCGGGAATTGTTTTAACTCCACCGGGAATAGTAACGGATTTAAGCTTTTCGCATCCTGCAAAGGCATTGTTTGCAATTATCTTCGTGTCAGGGTGAAGTGTGCAAGAGGTTACGTCGGTATCGTGTTCAACGTATACAGGAGGCGGTAAGCCCTCTTTTTCAGGATCATTAACTCCCTCGTCAAGCTTATAGCTCATCTCCTCGGCATAATCAACCTCCTTTACCTTTATAAAGGCAAAATATGGATTATCTGCAGTGCCAAGATAAAGACCGTTATCGTACTCATTATATTTTAGTTTTTTAGATGCATAATCATAAAAACTACTATCCACCCTCTCAATAGTTTCGGGCAAAATAAGAGTTTCGTATCCACCAAACAACCCCTCAAACAAAGCTTTTCTATCATCAAGAACGGTTACGGTGTGCCCATTCACTTGCGCGGGAATAACAACGTTCTTCCCCGCCTTGTTTGAAATATCGTAAACGCTGCAATAGTTAGAACCTATATAGTAGCTTATTCCGTTTTCTTCATATATGCTCTTGTTTTTATAAGTACAAGAAACGCAAAACAAGAGTGAGATTGTTATCAAAATTATTGCTATCAATTTTGCCATAGTATGTTTCATAAATTTTCCTCCTATAACAGTAATAATGTATTGCTTATCCTATTTACTTTCAAAAACGCCATCATTACATGTCACAATAAAATCCCAGTTACCGTAATAGTTACCATACAAGGCGTTCCATTCCTCAACACTTCCATCATAAATTATCTCTTCTACCTGAGAGTTATAAAAAGCAAAGGGAGATATTTCCTTTAAAGTGTTGGATAAGGAAATCGAGGTGAGTGAGGAACAATCAGAAAATGCCGAATCACCTATATACTCTATATTTTCAGACATCTTGATATACTCAAGAGCGATACAATACTCAAATGCCTCGTTACCTATTCTCTTAACGGAATCAGGGATAACTATCGACTTCAAGGTTGTGCAGCAGCTAAAAATTCCGTTGGGAATAGCTTCCATACCATCTGCTAAAATGACCTCAAGCGTTACGGTTGCATCTGTCCAATAAGTAACTATTCTTTTGGCTTCTTTAAGCGTACTTGGAAGTGAAAGTGAAGCAAGAGAATAGCAATTTACAAACGCATCCTCTCCTATCACCTCAACGCCTTCTTCAATTATCACGTTTTCAAGTGAATCACATCCTGCAAAGGCATATTCCGGAATACGCTTAATACCACCGGGGATAACTATGCTTTTTAGCTTATGACACCCGGAAAATGCTTGGTCTGCCATAATCTTTGTGTCAGGATGAATCACACAACTTGTTATATCAGACCCCCACACATCGTAGGGCATTGAATCTTCCATTCCCTTGATAACGTCATTTACTCCACCGTCTAAAATGTAACTCATTTTCTCAACAGCTTCAATATATTTTGGCTTTATAAATGCAAAATAGGGATTATCCGCAGTGCCGAGATAAAGACCGTTATCATATTCATTGAATTTAAGCCCTTTAGGAGCCTCCGCATAAACGGAACTACCTATTCTTTCGATAGTGTCGGGCAAAATCACGGTTTCAAGATTACTAAGCGAATTAAACATTGCATCAACGCCCCATATAGCCGTAACGGATTTTCCGTTCACAGTATCGGGAATGACAACGTTTTTTCCCGCGGCAATCGATATTCCGCTTACCGCATAGGTGTCTGTGAGTTTATTATAAGAATAATTAATCTTGTCAACCACAGGTGTTTTGGCAATTTGTTCTGTACAACCGCAAAACAAAACCGCAATCAAAACAAGAATAACCAATGTTAAATTAATCTTAGTCATATATATTTCCTCCCTCGGTGCTTATATTAAAAATTATAACACCCTACATATATATAGTCAAGAAAATTTCAAAAAAGTGTAAAGAAAAACGAAAAAAGTGCCTATTTTTTTAAAATAAGCACCATTTTTTTATAAATTATAGATTTTTTCCGCGTTTTTATAGGTGATTTCAGCAATTTCCTCAGGAGCTTTGCCAAAAACGGAGGCGATCATATTGACAGTATATTCAAGATTGCCCGAATGATTCATCTTTCCGCGGTTGGGGTGGGGCGCAAGATAGGGCGCATCGGTTTCGATAAGCAATCTGTCAAGCGGAATACTTGCAAGCACCTCGCGAACGCGACTCGCATTTTTAAACGTTACTACGCCCGAAAACGAGATGTACCAACCTCTCTTTATAAGCTCGCGCGCCATTTCAATCGAACCGCTATAGCTATGAAAAATGCCCTTTACTTTGGGATATTTAATAGCCATCTCAAAGCAATCACCGTGCGCTTCCCTATCGTGAATTATCACGGGCAAGCCATACTTTTCCGCCATTTTCATCTGTGCTTCAAAAACGTATCTCTGCTTTGCCTTCACCTCGTCAGTAAGATTTTCAAGATGATAATCAAACCCAATTTCACCAATGGCTACTATTTTGTTTGCGCGACGCAGTTCCTCGTTGCACACGCTCTCTTCAATTTCATTCAAAGCCGCGTCAACATCGTCAATATAAATACAATCCTCGGGGTGAATGCCCGACGAAACGTACATTTTTTCGTATTTTCTAGCCTGCTCAATGCATTCCTTGAGATTTTCGGGATTTGTCGCAATATTAACTATCGCGCCAACATTCTCGGAGAAAATCTTCTCAAGAAGCGCATTAGCACCGCCCTCATATTCGTTAAACCACGCATCAAAATAATGCGCGTGTGAATCAAAATATTTCATATTTTTTCCTTTTAGTTAATTAAGTAAATAAATATGTCACTTTTTTCGAGAAAAAAGCCCCGTGAACCCCCAAAGCTCATAAATGTCGCTTCGGGGAACCCCTGACACCAAAAAAGCTTTTAATCAGCTGTCGCGGCAAGATTTCGCGCAAATCGTGTCGCACGAGCGCGACACAAATCGATTTTTGCGCCATTTTAACAGGCGGCGCAAAAATCCGTGATTTGCTACTTTAAAGTATAGACATTTTGCTATTAATATAGTTATATACTGCATAAAAAGTTAGTTTGAGTTACACACGGACTCACACGGTGAGCCCCTACGGATTTATAAATATTTTCTACTAAATTGTAGCCATTTTAGTAGTTATATGTCTATTGTGAAAGTAGCAAATTACAGATTTTCGAACGTGTGAGAAAATCGTTATGTATTGTTTTGTGAACCAAAACAATACAATTTGCGCGAAATCTTGCCGCGAAGCTCCACAAAAGTTTTTGCCAAGCTTTTTTCAAAAAGCGTTCTTTTTTTATCTTTGTAACTTTTTCAAACAAAGGGGAGATTTCTCTCCCCTTAATTTATTATCTAATTCTTTCACCAAGGGGTGTTTCGTTATCAAGGAATATAACTCTAACCTGTTCTTCGCCGGATGCCAAAATCATACCATTTGATTCAATACCACAAAGTGTTGCGGGCTTGAGGTTAGTAACAAGTACGATTTTCTTGCCGATAAGCTGATCGGGAGTATAGAATTTCGCGATGCCGGAAACGACCTGACGCTGCTCGTAACCGAGGTCAACCTTAAGCTTAAGAAGCTTCTTTGCCTTCGGAACGGGCTCACATTCAAGAATTTTCGCAACGCGAAGCTCAACCTTCATAAAATCTTCAATGCCGATAAGCGCAAGACCTTCAGGTTTTTCGATTTTGGGCTCTTCGGGAGCGGGAGCAAACTTTGCTTTTCTCTTTTCTTCGAGTTCTGCGAGCTTCTTCACCTCGTCAACACGAGCAAAGAGAACCTTTGAATCGCAAACGCACTTTCCTGCTTCAATTCCGCAGAATTTTTCAAGTGTGCCGATGCTGTCAAGGTCGCACTTGTCAGTTCCAAGCTCTGCGAAAATCTCCTCACTTGTTGCAGGAATAAAGGGAACAAGCATTGCAGCAAGTCGGATCGTAGCCATGTCGTT
>JAZQUS010000097.1:0-12742 GCA_045631445.1 Eubacteriales bacterium | reverse complement strand
AGTTACAAAGTAAAAAATTACGCTTTTTGAAAAAAGCTTGGCAAAAACTTTTTAATCGTGGGTATTAAATTATTCCGCGCAAATCGTAATGTTTGATTGAAATCAAACATTACATAACGATTTTTAAGGCATTTTAACAGGAGCCTTAAAAATCTATGATTTGCTACTAAAAGCGTAGCCATTTTGCTATCAAAACGGTTATGTGCCGATTTTGTAGGGGGGCACTCCGTGCACCCGCTTATGAACTCAAACTAATTTCATTTTTGGCGGGAGGGAAAACCCCTCCCCTACGGATTTGTGCGTTGCCATTTTGCTATCAAAACGGTTATGTACCGATTTTGTAGGGGGGCACTCCGTGCACCCGCTTATGAACTCAAACTAATTTCATTTTTGGCGGGAGGGAAAACCCCTCCCCTACGGATTTGTGCGTAGCCATTTTGCTATCAAAGTGGTTATGTACCGATTTTGTAGGGGGGCACTCCGTGCACCCGCTTATGAACTCAAACTAATTTCATTTTTGGCGGGAGGGAAAACCCCTCCCCTACGGATTTGTGCGAAGCCATTTTGCTATCAAAAACTCTATGTGCAGAGTAGCAAGGCGCGGTTTTTGTTGCACCTGTGCAATAAAAACAAGTGTAACGAGCGCGAAGAAGTGAGTCACGCGCATTGCGCGAAATTTGTTTACCCTAATACGATTAAAAGTTTTTTGCGAGCTTTTTTTCAAAAAAGCGAAAATTTTTATCTTTGTAACTATCCCTGCAAATCAAAATTTGAAAAGGAGGAAAAACATGAAAATAAAGCTCAACGAAAATTTCAGCAAAATTCCTGAAAACTATCTTTTTTGCGAGATTGCGCGCAGGGTTGAAGCGCAAAAGTGCCAAACTCCGAGCAAAAAAATTATCTCACTAGGCATTGGTGACATCACACTTCCCTTGCCCAAATGCGTTTCGTCTGCCATGTCACACGCGGCCATAGAAATGAGTACACGCGAGGGATTTCGAGGTTACGGTGACACTCAAGGGATACCCCAGTTGCGAAATTGCATTGTGGAATACTATAAAAAGCGCAACATTTCACTATCCCCCAACGAAATTTTCATAAATGATGGAGCAAAAAGTGATCTCGGCAACCTTTGTGACCTCTTCGGTGACAACGAAGTCGTCATTTGCGATCCCGTTTATCCTGTTTATCTCGACTCGAATTTGATATCCGGACGAAAAATTCGATTTTTGAACGCAAATCGCGAGAATGATTTTCTTCCCTCCCCTAAAAATCTCCCCAAAAAACCATACGTCATATACCTTTGCTCCCCCAACAACCCAACAGGAGCAGTTTTTTCGCGCGAAAATTTACAAAGTTTTGTTGATTTTGCGCTTGATAGTGGGTCGATTATCATTTTTGACGCCGCTTACGAATCTTACATTTCATCCCCCGACCTACCACACTCCATTTTTGAAATTGAAGGTGCGCGTGCATGTGCGATTGAGGTGTGCTCACTCTCCAAAATGGCAGGATTTACAGGTGTCAGATGCGGTTGGACGGTTATTCCGCATGTCTCCCCGCTAAACAAATTATGGTCGCGTAGACAAGCAACCAAATTCAACGGAGCGTCATATATATCGCAAATGGGAGCAATAACTGCACTCTCTCCCGACGGATTAACGGAAAACGCCAAAAACATAGCTTATTATATGGAAAATGCACAGATTTTAGTTGATTTTTTGACGCAAAAAGACATTTTCTTTTGCGGCGGAAAGCACGCGCCATATCTTTGGATCGAGTGCCCACGCGGTCAATCTTCGTGGGACTTTTTTGATTTTCTTCTAACAAAAGCATACATCGTCGGCACGCCCGGTGTGGGCTTTGGCAAAAACGGTGAAGGCTATTTTAGACTCTCCTCGTTCGCAAATAGAAGCGATATTTTAGAAGCAGTAGATCGACTGAATAAATTACTGTAAAATTGTGGATTTATTTAACAATCAAACTGCATGGGTCGGCGACATTACACGTCCCGCGCCAAACATAAACAATCTCCCTAACCCCCCAAAATTTGTTAACAAACCGTAAACATTTCACATTTTTTGAAAAAAGTTGAAAAAAGTTGAAGAATTTTTCGAAGAAAACGGGTATATATATTTAGAACACTTTTTAAAACGGGGAAACTATGCCTTTTTGAAAAGAAATTTATGATACCGAAAGGAGAATTCTTATGAAAGTCTAAAAGAAATATTTATTTGTCTTTCACCGCTATTAGCACCGACAAAAACCGTATTGACACGATACGTTAAAATGTGATAAAATGAATTAGGAAAACGAAAGGAGTTTTTTATTATGAAAAACACAAATCTTAAACTTAGCAAAACAAAGCTCGTTGCGAAATTGATGCTTGTTGTGATTTTGGTAGTGGGTGTATTAAATTTGTCTTCGTGCAATATTCAATTTCCTTGGACTCAACGCGGATGGCATAATGCGAGCCGAAATTTTGACACATTCAAAGATGCTGAAGAATATATAAATAATGCTCCCAAAGATGGAAACACTTTCATTCTCTTTGATTTGGACGATGAAGAATGCATTCAAGAAACATTATACCAAATTAATGCACTTGGAACTATAAAAAATAAGAAGCTTGTATATTCGTGGAGTGTTTTGCGTGGAACTTTTTATGCAATAAAAAGCACTGAAGAAAGCAAATTTAGAATTGATTATCAATTTCGCATGTGGGGTATAGATGTTGCTGATAATGCCGAATTTGAAATTAGGTTATTAGAACCGTTAAATGATGATGTTATGGATGACATAATGTACCTTCAAGAAATTTATAAGAATCGCAATATTGGTGATCCCAATTTTTCCAAACTCTTATCATACGGTTTATATGCTGAAGATAAAATAATAATGGAAATAGTCTTTTCAGTACCTTTGCTTGAGGACGGCAACTATGAGGAATACTACTCCGACGTTTGCGATATGTTGTTGGAAAATTTGGTTGTAATTAAATAGGAGGACATATGAAAAAAATTTGTTTATTTGTTTTTATTATTTGTATATTTCAATTATATGCGTTTGTGCCTAATAATTTAGTTTGGGCTGCGGATGGCGTTGACGAAACGAATGAAATGTCATATGTTGGCGATTTTGAGGATGAAAGTGATGATTGTGATAATGATGAATCTGTAGGATATAGTACTGGAAGTGTGCTTCATGATTATACAGAAACAGGTGTTCAAGGTGGAACATACAGTTCATACATATATCAGTATGACAATTTTATGGAATCATATTTTGATAATTTGACCACAAATCATGGACATAATACAATTGGATCGTGCGGATATGTCGCAATAGATATGTTGTTATGTTATTACGATACATATTTAGATGATAAAATTGTTCCACCTGAGTATGATCAACCATCTGTTGGAAATTGTTATAATATGATATGCAGAAGAAATTCACCAGGTTCTATGTTTGATAAACCAAAAGGATATAATAGTTCTTATTACACTAATGACGAAGTGCAGGAAAACATTGATTACTTTAATTACATAGATAAAATAAAAGAAGATTCGTTGCATGCTAAACTATTAACTTTTGGGGCTTCTTTGACGGGCGTTAATTATCCTAATTTGTGGCCGGGGCTTAATCATTTTGGAATAAAACAGATAATTCATAAATATATGAATGATGTGTTAAAATTCACAAATAATGACGAGTACGAAATATGGGATATAAATCATTCTTTAAATCCCAATAAAAGCGATGAAGTTAGAGATTTTGTTATAGAAAAAATAAACGAAGGTTATCCGGTGTTGCTGTGGATTGGAAGTGAAAATGAAAGTGAAAATGGAAGCGGCGAGGGTGGTAGCCACTGGGTAGTTGCTTATGATTATGACGAAACTACAGATAAGATTTACTGTAATTTTGGTTGGGGGAGAAATTCAACACACGCAACACCAGAAAATTATGTTGAAGAATTAAATAAAGATCCTGAAACAAATAAGAACTACTATATTTATAAATCTGCATTAGTAATAAATATTAAACTTCCTCATAGATGTAGTGATAATTATGGAGTAATCACTACTGATGATATGGGTAATGAAGTAATTGAATATTATTGTTATTGTGCTGAAGAAATTGAATTGTATAGTAATACACCTACATTTGTTAGAGATAATTTATATCAACATCAGTTGTTATTATCATGCGGATGTAACACTTTTCAAACTCATATTTGGAATAAAACAAAAGATGAAAATGGGCATTCGTACATTTGTAAATTTTGTAACGAATATATGTTAATTACACACACGTTTACTCATATTTCAATTGATAATTTTCAACATTCAAGCAAATGTACATATGATTCCTGCGGTATGGAATTTACATATAATCACAATTGGGCATTTGTTAGTGTTGACGGAACAACTCATACTGCTACTTGCACAGACTGCGGCTACACGGAAACCCAATGGCATACGCTCCAATATACAAGCACAGGTTCAACTTATCATTCCTATACCTGCACCGACTGCGGATACACCTCAAGCGGTGAACATAAATGGGGATATCAAACGATTAATAACACATCGCATCGGAAGTACTGCACCTCGTGCGGATATATATCGGGAACCGAAAGTCACGTTGTGGATCCTACTTACACAGACCCCATAGGCAAGTACAGGCAATGTAAGTATTGCAAGGGGCTCTATACCTCGAATATTATAACCCCAATTATCAAAAATAAAATTGAAATTGAAGAAGAAACCGAATAGCTTTACATAAATTTATCCCCCAAACGCGTTTCGTTTGGGGGATTGCATTATAATTCAATAACAAAAGCAAAGCAAAAAGAAGCGCAAGGCATTCGTCGAGAACGCCCTGCGCTTCTTAATTTTATGTATTTCTTATTTTTTCTTTCCAAAAAGCAATTTACCAACGTCGAGCTTGGGAATTTTAACGTCTAAAACAAACATAAATGCCATAGCAATCGGTGCGATATGGTAGAGCCAAATGCTCACACTATATGGCAAAGCCCAACCAATAAGACAAACTATAGGTGTAATCATCGCAGAAAACGTGATGGGCATTCCGCGAAATGCCTTCAAGCATGCACTTTCCTCGGGATTTGCCTGGCGTTTTGTCTCAAGCACGTTAAAAAATGCAAGTCGGATAAGTCCGCAAAGCACGTATGCAACGAGAATGCAGATTCCAAGAGTTGAACGCACACCGTGGAAGTAGAACACAATCGCAGGGGTTACGCCAAATGCGATAACGTCCGTGAGTGAGTCTATTTGAATACCAAAATTTTTCTGATCTTCAGTTCTGTTCTTTTTCGTTCTTGCAACAATGCCATCAAACATATCGCAAAATCCCGAAAAGAATACGCAGAACACAGCCACACCGAGATTCCCTCTCGTTGCTTGTATAATTCCCACAACAGCGGAAGCCAAGCTAACATAAGTAAGCCATGTTGTGTAGTCATAAAATCCTATAAAACGCATATCAAACGCCTCCTGTTTTGTCTTTTTGCTTCTGCTCGGTTTTTTCCATCCAATGTGCAATAACAAACCCAACGCCAAAGCAAATAATCGAAATAATCATAGTCCACATACTGCTAAATTCATAGGGCAGAGTTTTTAATGATGAAGAAATAACAAAGCCCAAAATTATGCGTGAAATTATCGCATAGTGCTTTTTAAACATCATATTAACAAGCTTTGCAAGGAGTAAAACCGTCACAGCAATTCCAATTCCGAACGGAACAAGCACGCCCATATCAAAGCCACTTATGCCCTCTGTCAAGGGAACGTAAAGTCCAAGGTATATGAGCACCGTTGAAGAACTCATGCCGGGGACTATCAAGCTAATGCCCCACATAAATCCGCAAAAAACAAAGCTTAAAAAGTTCACGGGCATCTCAACCGCCTGCCCCGCCTCAAGCAAGTGGAACAAAATATACGAAACCGTTAACGAAACAACAAACGGTGTCCAGCTTGCCCCGTGATTTTCATTCTCACTTTTCTTGAACATATCAGGAATAGTTCCGCAAACAAGCCCAAAGAAAAGAAAGATAGCAACATCAGGCGCAAACGTAAAGAATATCTCACACACCTTTGCCAAAAGAACAAAGCCAATCGCCCAACCAACAAGGAAGGGGGTAAACACTTGATAATTCTCCTTTAACGCTTTTTTAGGGCTTGTCAAAAGCTCCATAAGGGGCTCGTAAAGTCCAAACGCAACAAGCAAAACGCCACCGCTCACGCCGGGCAAAATCGCACCAACGCCAACTATCGCGCCCTGAATTGCGTACAAAATAATTTGAGATAAATTAATCTTATTTTTTTCCATTTTTCAACATTTTAAACGCCTCTATTGTATAGAGTGTGCCCGAAAACAGCATAAATGCAGTACTAAAAAAGATAATTCCGAGCGAAATCGCACTTGGAATATCGTTCCAACCGAGATGAAATACTACCAAAAATATAACTATGCCCGTGCTAACCTTTCCGTGCCATTTTGCACCCTCAACAAGCTCCGTTTTTTTGTAAACGTACAATCTAAGCAAGAGTGAGCCAACCTCTTTAACAAGCAAAACAACAAAAGGAAGCAGCATTATGGGAAATCTTGTGATAAGACACGCAAAAACCGCAAGCTGAGTAGCCTTGTCCGCCACAGGATCGATGAATTTACCAAAATCAGTAATCATATTAAATCTTCTTGCAATAAATCCGTCGGCAATATCAGTCAATGTTGAAATGATTACCCAAATAAGCGCACCCACGTTATCGTGCTTAAAACAATAATAATAGACTATCACAGGAATTAGCAAAATCCTCAAAATAGATAGCATATTAGGAATAGTCAATATTTCTTCACCTATTTTTTTGAATATTTTACGAAAAAGTTCTTTCATAAAATCCCCCCAAAACTATATGTTAGTATAGCCACAAAAATACTTATTCATTATATTATACTGCCATTTTTTTGACATGTCAAGTTTTTTTTGATATTTTCGACAAAATAATAAATTGAAAAGCACCCTTAAACATAACAATTCACAAAAAATAGAAATCATCACCCCCAAAGTCTTAAAAAACAAAACTGGGTATTGATTTTTGAAGCAAAATATGATATCATTACTGTGTATCGCAAAAAACCTTATGCGATTTTCAAACTTTCCCAATAAATATGGAGGCATTTATGAATTCAAAACAATCAAGAAAGTATATTGTACTTGTGGTGTTTTTTGTTGTTACCGTGGTAAGCTTCTTGCTTATGAGTGGGGTAAAAACTAATTACAACATTTCAGATTATCTTGATGAATCAACAGAAACTAAGATTTCCTTGAATATCATTGAAAATAATTTTGAAATGACAGGCAATATTCAGGTCATGGTTGAAAACGTCAGCGTTGCAGATGCATACAAAATCAGCACCGCAATCAAAAATATCGAGAACGTTTTGTTGGTTAACTTCGACGAAAACGATCCCGCATATTATAAAGACGGTGCAGCCTTGTTTGCCGTTATCGTTAACGGTGACGAATATTCAAGTACCGCAAATCAGGTTCTTGACGACATTCAAGTTAAACTCGACGAACTTTTGGAAAATGAAATCAATTTGGGTGGATCTGTTGTTGAAAAGCGCAACATGAGAAACACCCTCAAGGTTGAAATAGTATTAATTTTAGGAATTGCTCTCGCTTTTGCATACGCTATTATGCTTTTGATGGCAAAATCTTGGCTCGAACCACTCTTTTTGCTTATTCCTTCCGGAATCGCAGTTCTCATCAACCTTGGAACTAATGTAATATTCGGTGAAATTTCTTACATAACGAAAGCGGTTGCAGCTATTTTGCAGCTTGCCCTTTCGGTTGACTATAGCATTATTCTTTTGCACGAATATCGCAACCAGAAAAACAACACAACCGATAACGAAGACGCTATGATGCTCGCCGTTAAAAAGTCATTTGCGCCAATTTTCTCAAGCGCTTTAACAACCATGGCAGGCCTTGTCGCTCTCTTCTTTATGACAATGAAGATTGGCTTTGATATCGGTGTAGTTCTTACAAAGGGTATTGCGATTTCTGCAATCACCTCCCTCACTCTTCTTCCCGCGGTTCTTCTTTGCGTTGAAAGAATAATGGACAAGACCTCAAAGCGTGATCTTGTAATTTCGGGTGATAAATTCTGCAAAATTGCCTTCAAAAGCGGAAAGCCCATTCTTGCAATTGCGCTTGTTGTTGTAATTCTTTGCGGAGTTTTGCAAACGGGTAATTCGTATTTGTTTACAGATTCCGCCAACCCCAACCAAACAATTATTGATACCTTTGGCGCTAACAATACCGTTGTGGTGGTATATCCAAAGGAAGAAAATATGGAAAATGTATGGAACAAGGAAACACTTCTCGCAGAAAAGCTTGGCGGATACAAAACCGCGGACGGAAAAATTGTGTTGCATAGCTACAACGCTTACTCCAACACAGTAAGAGAGCTTTATACACTCGAGAAGGCTATGGAAAAGCTCAATCTTTCAGAGGACGACGCTAAATTTCTCTTCTCCCTTTATCACGAGCACGATTCTCACAAAATGGATATGAAGAGCTTCGTTGAATATACTGCTCAATTCCTCGGAAATGATCCTGACGGACAGCAGTTTGCCGACGAAAAGGTTATAAAAACTATGGACACCTTGCTTGTTATTGACAGGATAATGAGCGGATACCACACTCCCGCGGAGCTTCACACCCTCTCCACCACGGGCGTACTCGAAGGAACAGACCTCTCACTTTTCCAAATCCAGCAAATGCACGGCTTGTATCTCTATGACACAATCGACGACAATGAGGTTGACTTTTTGACAATGCTCAAATATATCAACTCTGTGGCAACGGACGAAAGAATGTCCGGCCTTATGGATGAAAAAACAGTTACCGACCTTATCGAATTTGAAACCGGTCTTGATGGATTTATCGTAAATATGGAAACCGTTGTTACCAAAGAAGGATTTGAGGCATTTGCAGTTGAAAAATTTGCTTCGATAGTTGGTGAAAATCCTGCTAAGTGGATCGCGGGAACAATCTTTAATAACTACAATAGAAAATACAACGAAGGCGAAAACGCAAGTGTAAAAATTCTTGACCTTCTCAATTACACCGTTAACGAGGACGCTCTCGGCGTGCTTGCAACAGGTCTTATCCGTGATTTGAAGGCGGTTAAAGATATGGTAAACAACTACTCGTTCGTTTACTATGCAATCAAGGAGTCCTGTGCTTATGACGAATTCTTGCCCTTGCTCGACAAAGCGGTTATTGCTTTAACTAATGAAAGTCGCGTTATCAACTCAACCGCTCAAGCTGTTCAGCAGGCATACATTATGTATTACTACGACAATGGTTTGATTCCCAATGAAAGATTGCTTGGACGTGATTTCATTGGATTTGTTAATAACGAAATTCAAACAAATCCCGTCGTAAACGGACGTATTTCTGAGGATAGCAAGCTCAAGCTTCTTGATCTTGAAACAGTTGATCAATACCTTTCAAACGACGAAAGATACCTTTATGAAGATATGAGCAAAAATCTTCAGGACCTTCAAAACAAAATCAAGAGTCTTGATGCTACTAATACAATTACATCCAGCATGGTTTTGAACATCTATGCCAAATATGCTATTAGTGACGGGTCAAAGGACACTCTTCCAATAGTTGCAGGTGAGCTTCTTGAATTCGTTTCAATTCAAATGAACACAAACGATCAGCTCAAGGCAAAGATGACCGAAGAGCATAGACAGATGGTTCGCGACAGACTTGATGCAGTTAGAAGTGCAGAAAACTTGTTCCTTGGCGGTGAGAATTCAAGCTACGGCAGAATGCTTCTCTCTATTGACCTCCCAAGTGAGGGAGAGGAATCAACGAAATTTGTTGATCACCTCCTTGTTACTGTTAAGGAGGTATTCGGTGATGAGGCACACATTGCAGGTCATATGATTTCTACAGTTGACCTTCAAAATACATTTGCCAAGGATAACACAATCATCACAATCGTAACAATCATCTCTATTTTCCTCATAATTATGCTTGTGTTTAAGTCACTTTCATTGCCAATTCTTCTTGTTTTGGTAATTCAGGGTGCAATTTGGATTTCAATGGCAACCTCACTTATCACAGGACCTATGTTCTTTATGAGTTATATTATCGCAACCTGCATCTTGATGGGCGCAACCATTGACTATGGAATTCTTATGTCAAGTACATACGTTGATGCTCGCTCCACAATGGATAAAAAGGACGCGCTTCTCAAGGCGGTAAATACAGCTATTCCTACTATATTCACCTCCGGTCTTATCCTCACAATCTGCGGATTTATTGTAGGACTTGTTGCGAGTCAAACATCCATTTCCACAGTTGGTACACTTCTTGGAAAGGGCGCGCTCGTATCATCTCTTATGGTAACGCTCGTTCTTCCCTCAATTTTGTATATTCTTGATGGATTTATTCTCAAATTGTCCGTTTCAAAGAAAAACGCAAAATAAATAGCTTAAAAAACACAAAACTCCACTCGGCTTGAGTGGAGTTTTCTTATTTTGCTATATAGTTATCAATTCCCTTTTGTGCAAGGGCGGAAATACGCTCACCGAGAGAGGTCTCTTCGGCAGAGAGGATTGCAACCGCTTCATATCTAAAGGAAAAATATACAAGTGGCTCAAGAATTTCTTTAATTTGCTCTGCGTTTTGGTTGCCAAAGTCGAGAACAAAGAAATCCGCAACCTTCATCAGTTCTGCCAAAATTCCGTGATTTGCCGCGTTCGACACAAAGGAAAGTGGAATTTTAATGCCAATCGGTGTATTTTGGCATGTAAGTTTAAGATTTAAAAGATAGGTTTGATAGTAAATTATGTCGTTTTTTGTGATATTTTTTGAAAAATTTACGAAAATTTGCGAAAATCCGTTTTCCGTCGCTTCGGAAAGGAGAAGAATCTCATTGGATTGAATTTTCGTTCGAGTTGCCACATCAAGAGTTGAAGAAAAGCTCGAAGCAAAACAACCAATTGCATAATCATCATAATATTCAAGGTGGTTTTTCAGACGAGAAAGAGTGAGGTTTTCATTAACCGAATAAGAAAGCTCGTTCGAAACGGATGAGGAATAGATTAATTTGCCATCTTTATCGTTGATTTCGATAAAAAGTGCGTTTCCCTTTTCGCGTGCTGCACCTGTTTGGTCGGAAAGTGAGCTTTCAGGGGTGGCGGTGCTTAAATCAACGTAAAATGCGTTTAATTCAAGCTCAGGCAAAATCTTGTCAACGCTTGGTATTACTGGGTTTTGAGCGGAATTTTGAGAATTTTCGGTTTGGGATTGTTCAACTTTTCGGGAGAGATAATTTCCCAAAACAACTGCAAATACAAAGCTTAATAGGAGTGCAGCAAGAATAAAAATCAACTTACGGTTGATTTTGCGTTTTGTAAAGCGCGATTTTTTGGTCAATTTGCCAACTTTATACGCGTTTTTGGAAGGTCTGCCCGTACTAAACGAGTTCGGTTTCGTTCCGTTTTTTAAAGTGGGTTTTTGTGCCATCGCTCTGCCTCCTTTTTTGAAAGATTTTTAACATCTTATTTTAACTTAAAATTATGAATATTTTGTGAATAACTTGTGTTTTTTCGTGAACAACTTTGAATATTCTGTGAACAAGACAAATTTGGTGGTTGCAAAGTTTTTTCTTGTGTGATATAATAAGTTTGTGTGTGAATTTTGGTTGGTAAATTGTGGATTTATCTGTGACTTGTATTTTGAAATTGGGGGTTCGAGCGAGCTAAAAATAGAGGCGTCATCCTGAGCGGTAGCAAGATGTGGGCATAAGCAGCAGAGCATATGGGAATGACAATTCCTGCGGTGCAGAAAGCGGTAAGTGAAGGCAAAGCAAACCAGACGAGAGGGTCACCCGAAGCCGAGGGTAAGGCGAGTAGGGAGATTTCGGATTTATTTACTAATACTCAAGAATATCAAAATCGTGTTACTTGGAACGACAAAAGAACTTTCGCAAGAAGTCTTGCTAATAAGACAATGGGTATGGCAGATGGTGAACATCGTACTATATACATATTTGGATACGATAAAATATATTGTTTTAATGCCAATGGGTATATGCAGGGCAATATAGAGTATATCGTTAGTGCAGATAAATATAAATCAAAAGGAGAAAGCATAGAAGAATATGGAGAAAATAGAGTTGACGACGACAGAAAAATTGCTGATTTATGGTCTCAAGCAGTTCAAAATGAATATGGAAGATATAAAAGCGATAGTGATTTTCTTGGAGAAAGAGGAACAACAAATACAGATGATTCACTACTTGCTGACCCACTCGAACGCTACACATCAAGATATACTGAACGAGAGCGGGAAAATTTTGAAACATCAGAAGAAGCACGAGAAATTTTAAGTAAACTTAAAGAACTCGCAGAAAATCTTAAACAAGGCAAAGCATCACGTGAAATAGACACCGCTTACCTCGATGCAGTCAAGTCAGGCGATATGGAGACGGCGCAGAAGATGGTCGACGAGGCGGCTAAGATTTTGGCACGCACGCGGGCGCACGGAGTACGCCCCTACGGATTTTGGGGGCAAATATAGTGCGATAAATTGGGATTTACCTATGCCTTCCCCAGCGGGGAAGCGGGACCGCGTTCGGGGTTCCCCGAAGCGAGCAGGCGCAGCTTTGGGGGTTCGCGATGGCGG